>NZ_VFTQ01000018.1:0-130056 GCF_006439475.1 Mesorhizobium sp. B2-8-9
CCCGCAACCCCGGCATGAAGCTTGATCTCGGCTTTCTGGAATCGGTGCGCAGCGTCAACCGCTCGGCGCTGGAGCGTCGCGTCGCGACGCTCACCAAGCGGCGCTCGATCAAGGCCGACAACCAGGCCGCTTGGCTCCTGCGCGCCATCGCCTGCATGGACCTCACCACGCTGAACTCCAACGATACCGACGAGCGCGTGCGCCGGCTTTGCGCCAAGGCGATCAACCCACTGCGTCGCGATATCGTCGAGGGCCTCGGCATATCAGGCGAGGCGATCCGTCCGGCGGCGGTCTGCGTCTACCATCCCTTCGTCGCCACCGCGGTCGACGCCGTGCGCGGCACCGGCATCCATGTCGCCGCCGTCTCGACTGCTTTCCCGCACGGCCTTGCGCCGCTCTCGACCCGCCTGCAGGAGATCGAAGCATCGGTGAAGGACGGCGCCGACGAGATCGACGTCGTCATTCCACGCGGCCTGGTCTATGGCGCCAAATGGCGCGAGCTGTTCAACGAGATCGTCGCCATGCGCGCCGCCTGCGGCGATGCGCATCTCAAGGTCATTCTTGGTACCGGCGACCTTGCCACGCTGCGCAACGTCATGCTGGCGTCGATGGTGGCGATGATGGCGGGCGCCGATTTCATCAAGACGTCGACCGGCAAGGAAAGCGTCAACGCCACGCTTCCTGTCGGGCTTGCCATGGTGCGCGCCATCCGCGCCTATTTTGAGGAGACCGGCTATCTCATCGGCTTCAAGCCGGCCGGCGGCATTTCGACGGCAAAAGTCTCGCTCGACTGGCTGGTGCTGATGAAAGAGGAGCTCGGCCGTCCCTGGCTCGAGCCGGACCTGTTCCGCTTCGGCGCCTCCAGCCTACTCACCGACATCGAGCGCCAGCTCGAACATCATTTGACCGGCCACTATTCGGCCAACCACCGCCACGCGATGGCGTAGGCTACGAGTGCGCCCCATGAACATTCTCGAACGCTATCACGCCATGGAATACGGCCCGGCGCCGGAGGCCCGCAATGAGGCGGATGCCTGGCTCGCCGCACGCGACTTCTCCAAGGCGCTGTTCATCGACGGCGGCTGGAAGCCGGCGGCAAGCGGCAAGACTTTCGACACCAGCGAGCCGTCTTCCGGCAAGCTTCTGGCCGAGATCTCGGATGCCGCCGCCGCCGATATCGACGCGGCGGTCGCGGCGGCAGCAAAGGCGCTGCCAAAATGGTCGGCATCCTCGGGCTACGCCCGCGCGAAAGTGCTCTATGCCATCGGCCGCGCCATGCAGCGCCACCAGCGCCTGTTCGCGGTGCTGGAATCGATCGACAACGGCAAGCCGATCCGCGAAAGCCGCGACATCGACGTGCCGCTGGCGATCCGCCACTTCATCCATCATGCCGGCTGGGCGCAGACGCTGGACAAGGACTTTCCCGACCATAAGCCGGTCGGCGTCGTCGGCCAGGTCATCCCGTGGAATTTCCCGCTGCTGATGCTGGCCTGGAAGATCGCGCCGGCCTTGGCCGCAGGCTGCACGGTGGTGCTGAAGCCGGCCGAATTCACGCCGCTCACCGCCATATTGTTCGCCGAGATCTGCGAGCGGGCCGGCGTGCCGAAGGGCGTCGTCAACATCGTCCAGGGCGGACCGGAGGCCGGTGCGGCCATCGTCAATCATCCCGGCGTCCAGAAGATCGCCTTCACCGGCTCTTCGGAAGTCGGCAAGATCATCCGCAAGGCCACCGCCGGGTCGGGCAAGAAGCTTTCACTGGAGCTTGGCGGCAAGTCGGCCTTCATCGTCTTCGAGGATGCCGATCTCGACAGCGCCGTCGAAGGCCTGGTCGACGGCATCTGGTTCAACCAGGGCCAGGTCTGCTGCGCCGGCTCGCGCTTGCTGGTGCAGGAAGGCGTTGCGGAGGCCTTCATCGCCAAGATCAAGGTCAGGATGAGCCGGCTGCGCGTCGGCAGCCCGCTCGACAAGAACACCGATATCGGCCCGCTGGTCGACCGCACCCAGCTCGACCGCGTCAAGGGCCTGATCGCGGAGGGCGCGAAACAAGGCGCCGTCTGCTGGCAGCCGGACGCCGCTTTGCCATCCTCCGGCTATTATCACTTGCCGACGCTGGCGACGGGTGTTTCGCCGGCTAATATTCTGGCGCAGGAAGAGGTCTTCGGCCCGGTTCTGGCGACGATGAGCTTCCGCAACACCGAGGAAGCGATCGAGCTTGCCAACAACACGCGCTACGGCCTTGCCGCGTCCGTTTGGAGTGAGAACATCAACCTCGCCTTGCATGTCGCGCCGCAATTGAAGGCGGGCGTGGTTTGGGTCAACGGCACCAACATGTTCGACGCCGCCTGCGGCTTCGGCGGCTATCGCGAAAGCGGCTTTGGCCGTGAAGGCGGCCGCGAAGGCATGTTCGAATATCTCGCCGCCAAGCTGCCGGTCGGCCCCGCCATCAAGCCGGCCGCGGCCGGCTCGGCCCAGCCGGTCGAGCAGGCCGACGGCTTGGCCATCGACCGCACGGCAAAACTGTTCATCGGCGGCAAGCAGGTGCGCCCGGATGGCAATTACTCGATCGCCATTGCCAGCGCCAAGGGCAAGCTGGCAGGCGAAGTCGGTCTCGGCAACCGCAAGGATATCCGCGACGCCGTCGCAGCCGCGCGTGGCTGCAAGGCCTGGCCAGCGGCGACGGCCTTCAACCGCAGCCAGGTGCTTTATTACTTCGCCGAGAACCTGTCGGGCCGCGCCGACGAGTTCGCCGCGCGCCTTGTCCAACTCACCGGCGTCGGCGCCAAGGCCGCGCGCGAAGAGGTCGAGCAGTCGATCGAGCGGTTGTTCCTGTATGCCGGCCTCACCGACAAGTTCGAAGGCCGCGTGCACCAGCCGCCGGCCCGTGTCGTGACGCTCGCGCTGCATGAGCCCGTCGGCGTCGTCGGTATCGTCGCGCCGGACAACCAGCCGCTTTTGGGCTTCATCTCGCTGGTCGCGCCGGCGCTCGCCATGGGCAACACGGTTGTTGCCGTCCCGTCGGAGCGCCACCCGCTGCTGGCCACCGACCTCTACCAAGTGATCGAATATTCCGACATTCCGGCCGGCGCGATCAACATCGTCACCGGCCGCAGCGCCGAGCTTGCCGGCGTGCTGGCCAAGCATGACGACGTCGACGGGCTCTGGGTCTTCGCCGATGCCGACACCTGCGCCAAGGCGGAGGCCGACTCCATCGGCAACCTCAAGCGCGTCTGGACCGGCAATGGTCGTAGCCTCGACTGGGCCTCGGGCGAGGCGGCCGGCGAGGCCATCCTGCGCCGCGCCATCGAGGTCAAGAATGTCTGGGTGCCTTACGGCGATTGATCGCTTACGAAGCGCGGCGTGCCCGAATGGTCCAGGGCAGCGGAACTTGTTGCCCCGTTGTCATACAAGTCCTTGTGCCGCGACAGACTATATGCATTAAAGCAGCTGCCGCGAAGGTGATGGCGTTCGGGCTTGACGCTTGTGCGGGTGTTCTTTAACCAGAAAAAACATCTTTATCTATGGGCAAGAACTTAGGCCGTACGGTGCTGACGGTCTGGCGCATGACGCCCGGACTGGCCATCAATAGACGCGGACGCACCAGGCAGGTGAGGAGAAAAGCATGGCGGATCTGGCAGGTAAGGTGGTCGTCGTCACCGCGGCGGCGCAAGGCATCGGCCGGGCGAGCGCGCTGGCTTTCGCCAAGACGGGCGCGACCGTTCACGCCACCGATATCAACGAGCCGCTGTTGGCCGAGATGGGCAAGACGCCTGGCATCAAGATACGCAAGCTCGATGTGCTGAACGATGCGGCCGTCGCTACTGCCTTCGCCGAGATCGGCCAAGTCGACGTGCTGTTCAACTGCGCCGGTTTCGTCCATGGCGGCTCCATCCTCGAGATGAAGGACGAGGATCTCGACTTCGCGCTCAACCTCAATGTCCGTTCGATGATCCGCACCATCCGCGCCGTGCTGCCGGGCATGCTGGAGCGCGGCGACGGCTCGATCATCAACATGGCCTCGCTGGCAAGCTCGCAAAAGGGTGTGCCGAACCGCTTCGTCTACGGACTGACCAAAGCAGCCGTGGTCGGCCTGACCAAGGCGGTTGCCGCCGATTATGTCGCCAAGGGCATACGCTGCAACGCGATCTGCCCGGGCACGGTCGAAAGCCCGTCGCTTCAGGACCGCATGCATGCCCAGGGCGATTATGAGGCAGCGCGCGCGGCCTTCATCGCCCGCCAGCCCATGGGCAGGCTTGGCACGCCCGAGGAGATCGCCGATCTCGCCGTCTATCTTGCCGGCGCAACCTACACGTCGGGGCAGGCCTATAATATCGATGGCGGCTGGTCGATCTGACGAGAGGCTCGGATATCGGTGGGGCGGTCGGATCGAAACGTCTGAAAATCTCGACGATTTGGTCGGCATAGTAGCGAGGCTTGCTTGCCGTGGACGGGGTCGGCAACTACGGTCCGCTGACTTTGATGGGAATTTGCAAAACCGGCCCTTGGCCGCAAGGTGGAGAACGTTGAGATGAAGTTGTTGCGCTATGGCGAAGCTGGCTGCGAAAAGCCCGGCCTGCTCGATGCAGATGGGACGATCCGCGATCTTTCGGCTCATGTCGCCGACATCGCCGGCACGGCGCTTCATCCGGCTTCGCTGGAGATGCTTTCGAAGCTCGATCCGAAGTCGCTGCCGGTGGTCCCCGGCAAGCCGCGCCTGGGCGCCTGCGTCGCCGGCACCGGCAAGTTCATCTGCATCGGCCTGAACTATTCCGATCACGCCGCCGAGACCGGCGCCACCGTGCCGCCGGAGCCGATCATCTTCATGAAGGCAAGCTCGGCGATCGTCGGGCCCGATGACGACGTGCTGATCCCGCGCGGCTCGGTCAAGACCGACTGGGAAGTCGAGCTCGGCGTGATCATCGGCAAGACGGCGAAGTATGTCTCGGAGGACGACGCGCTGGATTATGTTGCCGGCTATTGCGTCGCGCATGACGTCTCCGAGCGCGCCTTCCAGGCCGAACGCCAGGGCCAGTGGACCAAGGGCAAGTCGTGCGACACCTTCGGCCCGACCGGCCCCTGGCTGGTCACCAAGGACGAGGTCGCCGACCCGCAGAACCTGAAGATGTGGCTGACCGTCAACGGCAAGACAATGCAGAACGGCTCGACCAGGACCATGGTCTATGGCGTCAAGTATCTGGTCGCCTATCTCAGCCAATTCATGTCGCTGCATCCCGGCGACATCATCTCCACCGGCACCCCGCCCGGCGTCGGCCTCGGCATGAAGCCGCAGGTGTTCCTGAAGCCCGGCGACGTCGTAGAGCTCGGCATCGAAGGGCTCGGCCAGCAGAAGCAGACCTTCAAGGCGGACGAGTAAGGTGCGACTATCCCTTCTCCCCTTGTGGGAGAAGGTGGATCGGCGCGCAGCGCCGAGACGGATGAGGGGTGCTCCAGCGGAGTGCCGCCTTGAAGATTGAAGATATCCCACGTTTCATTCTGCCGCGACGAGATCCTTCCAACCCCCCTCATCCGGCCGCTTCGCGGCCACCTTCTCCCACAAGGGGAGAAGGGGAAGCCGGCGCTACTTCAGCACCTTCCCATCCGCCCCAAACCGATACGTCTTCGCCGCATCCGGGGTCGCGTAGAGCGTCGCGCCCGGCTCGGCGTTGTAGACGCCGAAGATGCGCACGGTGATCAGCCCGGCCTTCTCGCAGTCGAGATAAAGATTGGTGTCGGCGCCGAGATGCTCGGCATGCACGACCGTGCCTTTCCAGGCGCCCGACGTCGCGTCGACAGTGACATGTTCCGGCCGCACGCCTATGGTCTTGGCCGTCTCGCCAAGCCTGGCGCCGTCGATGAAATTCATCTTCGGCGAGCCGATGAAGCCGGCGACGAATTCGTTGGCCGACGAATTGTAGAGCTCCATCGGGCTGCCGATCTGCTCGATGCGGCCGGCGTTGAGCACCACGATCTTGTCGGCCAGCGTCATCGCTTCGACCTGGTCGTGGGTGACGTAGATCATCGTCGCCTTCAGCCGCCGGTGCAGCTGCGCGATCTCAAGTCTGGTGTTGACGCGCAACGCGGCATCGAGGTTGGACAATGGTTCGTCGAAGAGGAACAGCTTCGGTTCGCGCACCACGGCGCGGCCGATGGCGACGCGCTGGCGCTGGCCGCCCGACAGTTCCGCCGGGCGGCGCTCGAGATAGGGCTCCAGCGACAGCATCGCGGAGGCGATCTTGATGCGCCGCTCGATCTCGGCCGCCGGCGTGCCGGCCTGCTTCAGGCCAAGCGCCATATTGTTCTTCACCGTCAGATGCGGGTAGAGCGCGTAGGTCTGGAACACCATGGCGATGCCGCGCTTGGCCGGCGGCGTGACGGAAACGTCCGTGCCATCGATCAGCACGCGGCCGGAGGTCGAATCTTCCAGGCCGGCGATGACGCGCAGCAGCGTCGATTTTCCGCAACCGGACGGGCCGACGAAGACGACGAACTCGCCGTCCGTCACTTCGAGGTTGATGCCCTTCAGCACCTCGACCGGCCCGAAAGCCTTCTTCACATTCTCGATCTTCAGCGAACCCACGGCGTCGTCCCTGTTCTAGAGTTTCACGGCGTTGCCGCTGCGCACGCTCTCGTCGGCGGCAAGGCAGACGGCGAGCGATTTCACGGCATCGTCCATGTGGCGGGTTAGGTCGATGTTTTCGCGGATGGCCTTGAGCAGGAAGGCCTGTTCGAGGTCGCAAAGCTCCTGGTGGCCCGGTTCGCCTTCCATCGACAGCAGTTGGTCCTCCCGGGCGAATTTGCCGTCCGGCCCAGTCGCCGCGCTATGCAGCCTAATCGTCGAGGTCTTGGTATGGGTGTCGATGTCGTCGGACCTGACGCCCTCCTTCATCACGATCGAGACGCAGCCCTTCGGCGACATGACGTCCTTCACGAAGAAGGCCGTTTCCGAGATCATCGGCCCCCAGCCGGCCTCGTACCAGCCGACCGAGCCGTCCTCGAACAGCACCTGCAGGTGCCCGTAATTGTACATCGAGGGCGCCACCTCGTCGCTCAGCCGCACCCCCATGCCGCGTACTTCGACGGGTCTCGAATCGGTGATCTGCAGCATCACGTCGAGATAATGCACGCCGCAATCGACGATCGGCGACGTCGTCTGCATCAGCTGCTTGTGCGTCTCCCAGGTGTGGCCGGAGGATTGCTGGTTGAGGTTCATGCGGAAGACATATGGGCCGCCGAGCTTGCGCGCCTCGGCGATCAGCCGCACCCAGGACGGATGGTGACGCAGGATATAGCCGATCACCAGTTTCTTGCCGTTGGCCTTCGCGGCATCGACGACTCGCTTTGCGTCGGCAACCGTGGTCGCCAGCGGCTTCTCGACGAAGACATGGCAGCCGGCCTCTAGGGCCCGCACCGCATAGTCGGCATGGCTGTCGGAATAGGTGGCGACCGCCGCGACATCCGGCTTCTCGTCCCGCAGCGCGTCGTCAAAGGAGCGCCTTATGCCGTAGCCGGCGAGCCCGTCCGGCAGCGGCATGTCGGAACGGTTGACGAGTGCGGCGATCTCGAAGCCTGGGTTGCTGTGGTAGGCGAGCGCATGGCTGCGGCCCATATTGCCGAGGCCGGCGACGACTACCCGTAGAGGATTTGCGACACGAAGAGAGGTTTTATCGCTCACCTGACTGCTCCATTTTTTCCTGAGAGGGTGAAGCGCAGCCCTATCAAAAGTTGGCTATTGCGGCTCACTTCACCGCTCCCGACGTGATGCCGCGGATCAGCTGCCGCGAGAAGATGACATAGAGGATCAGCACCGGCAGGATCGCCAGCGACAGCGCCGCCAGGATCGCGTTCCAGTTGGTGACGAACTGGCCGAGGAAGAGCTGCGCGCCGAGCGTCACGGTCTTGGTCTCCTCCGAAGGCGCCAGGATCAGCGGGAACCACAGATCGTTCCAGATCGGGATCATGGTGAAGACAGCGACGGTCGCCATGGACGGACGCACCAGCGGCAGCACCAGCCGGAAGAAGATCGTGTATTCCGACAGCCCGTCTATGCGGCCTGCATTCTTCAGGTCGCTGGACACCTGCTTCATGAATTCCGACAGGATGAAAATCGCCAGCGGCAGGCCTTGCGCGGTATAGACCAGGATCAGCGCGGTCAGCGTGTTGACCAGCCCGGTCGCCACCATCAATTGCAGGATGGCGACGGTGCCGAGGCGGATCGGGATCATGATGCCGAGCGCCAGGTAGAGCCCCATCATCGTGTTGCCGCGGAAGCGGTATTCCGACAGCGCGAAGGCGGCCATCGCGCCGAACAGAAGCACGAAGAACAGCGAGGCGACGGTGACGACGAGGCTGTTCTGGAAATAGTGAATGAAGTCGCCCTGGCCGATCACCGTGGTATAGCCGATCAGGTCGAAGGTCTTCGGCGTCGGCGGCGTCAGCGGCGCGCCGAAGATGCCCGCGCGCGACTTGAACGAATTCATCACCACCAGGATCACCGGAAACAGCGCGATCGCCGTGTAGGTCAGGAGGATCGCATGCGCGCCGATGGCGCGGGGAAGCGAACGTGTGGCTGTGCTCATGACGCGCCTCAGAACTGGTAGCGACGCAGGCGCGTCTGCACGAGGAACAGGTAGACGCAGACGCCGGCGAGGATGATCAGGAACATGATCGTGGCGATAGTCGCGCCCATGTTGGGATCGCCGACCTGCAGCTGGAAGCCGAAGAAGGCGCGGTAGAGGAAGGTGCCGAGGATGTCGGTCGAATAGTTCGGCCCGGCCAGCGCCCCTTGCGCCGTGTAGATCAGGTCGAAAGCGTTGAAATTGCCGACGAAGGTCAGAATCGAGATGATGCCGATCGAGGGCAGGATCAGCGGCAGCTTGATCTTCCAGAACTGCGCCATGCCGGTGACGCCGTCGCATTCGGCCGCCTCGATCACCTCGTCGGGGATCGACAGCAGCGCTGCATAGATCAGCATCATCGGGATGCCGACGAACTGCCAGACCGAGACCAGGCTGAGCGCGGTGAGCGCATATTGCTCCTTGCCGAGCCACGGCGTGAAAAAGCTCTTCAATCCGACGAAATCCATCAGATGCGGCGCCACGCCCCAGATCGGCGACAGGATCAGCTTCCAGGCGAAGCCGACGATGACGAAGGACAGGATCGTCGGCACGAAGATCGCCGTGCGGTAGAAGGCGGTGAAGCGCAGCCGGGGGCTGGAAAGAAGCGCCGCCAGAAGCACACCGATCGGGTTCTGCACCAGCATGTGGATGATGAAGAACCAGACATTGTTCCTGAGCGCATTCCAGAAATTCACCGACCAGTTCGGATCGCCGAACAGCGTGCGGAAATTGCCCAGTCCGACAAAGACCTGGGACTGCTCGATGTTGCGGAACAGCGAAAGCTGCAGCGTGCCGAACAGCGGCAGGATCATGAATGCGGTGTAGACCAGCACCGCCGGCGCCAGGAAGACGCCGACATGCCAGCGGATCGCTCTTTTCGGTCGCGTTTCTGCAGCCATGAGTTCGGTAGCCATGAGTTCGGTTCCCCGCCGTCTCTGGGTTCCAGGTCGGTTGATGCTAGCTGATGCCTCGATGCACGGCTTGGCTGTCCCCTTGAGGAGAAAGACAAGGCCAGCGACAGATCGGCTCCGTCTTCCCCGCACGGCGAGGGTAAGACCGGGAGGCTGCGCCGACAATCGCTATCGGGAACTGTTTGAACGCCGGCCGGGCCCGAGCCCGGCCGGCATCGCAATCGATGCTCTTACTTCGCCGGCTTGTACCAGCTGTCGAGGCCGTCCTGCAGCTTCTTGGCCGCGGCTTCCGGCGTGTCGGTGCCGTTGATCACATTGGCCGATTCAACCCAGGTCTCGTTCTCGAGGTTCGGCGTGCCGCGCGACAGGATCTGGTAGGTCGAGCGGATCGTCGACTTGCACTTGCCGCGCCAGGAGACGAACTCCTGCGCCAGCGGGTCTTCCATCTTCACCGGCGAGGAGTTCAGGCTGAAGAAGCCGGGCAGCGCGTTGGCGTAGATGGTGGCGAAATCCGGCGAGGCGACCCAGGAGAGGAACTTCTTGGCCTCTTCCGCATGCTTCGATGCCGCATTCAGGCCCATGCCGATGTCGGTGTGGTCGGAGATGTAGCAGGTGTCGCCTGCCTTCTCGACCGGCGGCGGGAAGGCGCCCATCTTGAACTGCGCCTGGGTGTTGAACAGGCCGATTTCCCACGAGCCGGCCGGGTAGATGGCGGCGCGGCCGAGCGTGAACAGGTTCTGGCTGTCCGGATAGGTCTGCGCCTCGAAGCCGTCGCCGAGATACGGCTTCCACTTGGCCAATTCCTTGAAGGGCTCGACCCACTGCGGATCGGTGAGCTTCTGCTCGCCCTTGATCAGCGCCTGGCGGCCTTCCTCGCCCTTCCAGTAGTTCGGGCCGACATTCTGGTAGCCCATGGTCGCGGCTTCCCAGAGGTCCTTGGTGCCCATCGCCATCGGGATGTAGGTTCCGTCCGCCTTGATCTTGTCGAGCGCGGCGAAGAACTCGTCGCGGGTCTGCGGCACCTTGATGCCGAGCTTGTCGAAGGCATCCTTGTTGTAGATGAAGCCGTGGATGACCGAGGCCATCGGCACGCAGAAGCTCGACTTGCCGTCGTCGGTCTGCCAGGCGGCCTTGGCGACGGGCGAGAAGTTCTCCATGCCAGGCAGCGAGCTCAGGTCGGCGAGGTTGCCCTTCTTGAACAGCTCCAGCGACTTGTCGAAGGGGCGGCAGGTGATCAGGTCGCCCGCCGAGCCGGCAGCGAGCTTGGCGCCGAGGGCCGCGTCGTATTCGGTCGGCGCCGAAGGCGCGAACACCACCTTGATGCCGGGGTTCTTGGCTTCGAAAGCCGGGATCAGCTTGTCCTTCCAGATGGTCAGGTCGTCGCCGCGCCAGCTTTCGATGTTGAGCGTCACGTCCTCGGCCAGCGCCATCCCGGTCGTGCCGAGGATGCTTGTGCCGAGCAGAAGGGCCGTCAGTAGTTTGGTCTTCATCTTCAGTCTCCCTGTTGACCTTTTTCAGGTTCGGTTTTGAGAACAGAGGCTCAGCGCCCCTTGCTCCCCTCGCAAGCCCGTTTCACCCCGATGGAAATCGGGATGAAAAGGGCCCTACCTCTTTGTTAGGGCATGATCTTTTCCGAAAAGCGGGTTCCACTTTTCGGAATCATGCCCCAGCGCGGAAAGCGCCGGCCTGAGCTTCTGGCCGGTTCCTTCCAGTATCTTCTCGGCCGCGTCGGCGCTGGCGGCGCCCGCGGCGAGCAGAATGGCGGTCTTGACGCCGCCGCGGCTCTCTTCGAGCAGGCGGGCGGCGTCGTCGCCGCTCTTGCCGCTGATGGCGGCGACCATGCGCACGGCACGGTCGCGCAGCTTGATGTTGTCGGCGGTGAGATTGACCATATAGCCGTCATGGACATGGCCGAGATGGATGGCAGTGAGCGTCGAAAGCATGTTGAGCGCGATCTTCTGCGCCGTGCCCGCGCCCATGCGCGTCGAGCCGGCGATCAGCTCAGGCGGCGTTTCGAGCAGGACGGCGACGTCGGCCTGCTCGAATAGGACGGCGCCCCGGTTGTTGGCAATCGCGATGGTGGCGGCGCCCCGGCGCCGCGCGTCCTGGAGCGCCTGAACCGCATAAGGGGTCGAGCCGCTGGCCGAGATGGCGATCAGGCAGTCGCCCTTGCCGATGGCGGCCGCGGCAACCGCCGCCGACGCTTCCCCGGTGTCGTCCTCCGGCCCGCCTGCCAGCGTGCGGAAGGCGTCGTCGCCGCCGGCGACGAGAATGGCGATGCGGTCGCGCGCAATGCCGAAGGTGCCGGGCAGTTCCAGCGCGTCGGCCAGCGCCATCAAGCCGGAGCTGCCAGCCGCCGCATAGGCAAGCTTGCCGCCGCTCTTCAATTGCTTCGCGATGAGTTCGGCGGCAACGGCAATCGCCGGAATGGCGCCGTGCACGGCCTTGCCGGCCTCGATCTGGGCGCTGGCCAGGAACGCCAGAATGGTTTCGGGGGCCTGGACATCCAGCCCCTCGGCATTCTGGTGGAGCGCTTCGGTGCGCGTCTCGGCCATGCATTTTCCTCCGATTGAGCGAACAATACCAAAAAAATACCACTTGTCCACACGCATTAATGAATTTCAGGCGGCGGACCTCCCTTGTCGGCAAATTAACGTGATTTTTCAACAAAATGCGCCTTAATCTTTTTTGAACAGAAATTAACTCTTGGCTATTGGTATTTTATTGGTATTATCCGGCTCCGAGGAGAAATCGCGTGAAATTCGTGCTTGGCATCGATGGCGGCGGCACCAGCTGCAGGGCGGCCCTTGCGACCGTCGGCGGCGCCGTTGTCGGCCGCGCCAAGAGCGGCGCCGCCAACATCCGCACCGACCTCACTGGCGCCCGTACCAACATTGTCGAGGCGGCCAGGCAGGCTTTTCTGGCCGCCGGCGCGGATCCGGAGCTGATTCCCCAAACACCGGCCATTCTCGGTCTCGCCGGCGCCAATGTCGGCACCTACCGGCAGCAGCTCGAGGCGATCCTGCCCTTCAGCCGGAGTCGTGTCGAAACCGACGCCGAGATCGCGCTAGAGGGCGCGGTCGGGCCTAGTGACGGCGCCATGGCCATTCTGGGCACCGGCACCGCCTATATGGCGCGTAAGGACGGCAAGTCGCGCGCCATCGGCGGCTGGGGTTTCCAGGTCGGCGACCAGGGCAGCGGCGCCCGCATCGGCCGCGACCTGCTGGAACAGACGCTGCTTGCCTATGACGGCATCCGTCCGGGCTCGCCCTTGACCGACGCCATGCTCGCCGTCTTCCGCAACAATCCCGAAGACGTGGTCGAATTCACCACCAACGCCAAGCCCGGCGATTTCGGCGGCTTCGCGCCAAAGGTCTTCGAGCATGCCGAGAAGGGCGATCTCGTCGCCAACTTTATCCTCAGCAAGGCGGTCGCCGATGTCGAGGCCTCGCTCAACGCGCTCGATCTTGCCGACGATGCGCCGCTCTGCCTGCTCGGCGGCTTGGCGCCGCTTTATGCGTCGCGCCTTTCGGCACGCTATCGGGCGCTGCTCAAAGCCCCGCTCGACGATGCGCTGGGCGGCGCCGTGCAGATGGCCCTGCGCATCTTTGCCAAGGGTTCGGAGGCCGCCCGATGAGCGCCGCCGACCAGATCTTCTCCATGCTGAAAGAATCCTCGCAGAGCGGCGCGCCGCTCTATTTGCAGCTCAGGCGCAGCATCGAGGAAGCGGTCAATCGCGGCCTGATCGGTCCGGGCGACGCGTTGCCCTCCGAGCGCGACATCGCGAGCAAGGCCGACATCTCGCGCGTCACCGTGCGCAAGGCGGTGCAGGACCTGGTCAAGGGCGGCATCCTCGTCCAGCGCCACGGCTCGGGCACCTTCGTCGCGCCGCGCATGGAGCGCGTCGAGCAGTCGCTGTCGCGGCTCACCTCCTTCACCGAGGACATGGCGCGCCGCGGCATGAATGTGCGTTCGGTCTGGCTCGACCGCGGCCTCTATGCGCCGTCGCCGGACGAGATGATGGTGCTGGGCCTTTCCTCGACCGAGCTGGTGGCTCGCGTCGCGCGCCTGCGCATCGCCAACGACACGCCGCTGGCGATCGAGCGCGCGGCGCTCTCGGCCAGCGTCCTGCCCGATCCCGAAGCGATCGGCTCCTCGCTCTATGCGGCGCTGGAAACGACCGGCAATCGCCCGGTACGTGCCGTGCAGCGCATCTCCGCCACCAATCTCGGCGACGCCGATGCGCGCCTCTTGGAAGTGCCTCCGGGGGTTGCCGGACTGCAGATCGAGCGCATTTCCTATCTGGCGAGCGGCAAGGTGATCGAGTTCACCCGCTCGGTCTACAGGGGCGACGCCTATGATTTCGTCGCGGAACTCCGGCTGACCGGGCCGGGAGAGGAGATCCGGCCATGAGCGCCAACACCACCCATATGCGGCGCGAGATCGACGAGATCCCTGAAGCCGCCGCCCGCCTTCTCGACGGCTCGTCCGCCATGTTGGCCGAGGCCGGTCGCGGCCTTCGCGAGCGCGATCCGCATTTCGTCGTCACCGTGGCGCGCGGCTCGTCCGACCATGCCGCGACCTTCATGAAATATGCCGTCGAGCTGACGGCAGGCCTGGCGGTCGCCTCCGTTGGGCCGTCGATCGCGTCGATCTATGGCGCCAGGTTGAGGCTCCGGGGCTCGGCCTGCTTGGCGGTCTCGCAGTCGGGCAAGAGCCCCGACATCGTTGCCATGGCCGAAACGGCAAGGGCCGGCGGCGCGCTCACCGTCGCCATCACCAACACGGCGGACTCGCCGCTGGCGCGGGCCTCCGACTATGCCATCGATATCTTGGCCGGACCTGAGCGCAGCGTCGCGGCCACCAAGACCTTCGTCAATTCGGCCGTTGCCGGCCTTGCGCTGATGGCGCATGCGACCGACGACCAACCACTGCTTAAGGCGCTCGCCGGCCTTCCCGGCCATTTTGAGAAGGCGATCGCCTGCGACTGGATGGCGCTCGCCGGCGCTTTGGAGAACCCGCAGTCGCTGTTCATCCTCGGCCGCGGCCCGTCCTTCGCGATCGCCAGCGAGGCGGCGCTGAAATTCAAGGAAACCTGCGCCATGCACGCCGAGGCCTACAGCGCCGCCGAAGTCATGCATGGGCCGCTGGCGCTGGTCGGCCCCGGGTTCCCGGTCCTGGCGCTTGCCGCGCGCGATGCGTCCGAACCCTCGGTCGCCGAGGCGGCCGACGGCCTGACGGCCAAGGGCGCCGCCGCCTTCATCACCTCCGACAAGGCGAAGGCCGCGCGGCTTCTTCCCCATGTCGCCACCGGCCACCCGCTGACCGATCCGCTGCCGCTAATCGTGTCCTTCTACGGCTTCGTCGAGGCCTTCGCGCGCCATCGCGGCCTCGACCCCGATGCGCCGCGCAACCTGCGCAAGGTGACGGAAACCGTATGAGCGACCGTTTCGCACTCACCGGCGCCCGCATCTTCGACGGCGCCGACTGGCATGACAACGCCTCCCTCGTCGTCAAGGGCGACGTCATCGAGGCCATCCTGCCCACCGGCGCCATTCCGTCCGGCGTTTCGACGGTCGAGACCGGCGGCGGCCTGCTTGTGCCCGGTTTCGTCGACATCCAGGTCAATGGCGGCGGTGGCGTCATGCTCAACGACCATCCCGATGTTGCCTCGATCACGACCATCTGCCGGGCGCACGCGCCCTTCGGCACCACCGCGCTGCTGGTGACGCTGATCACCGACACGCCGGCGATCACCGCCGCCGCCATCGCCGCCGGCGCCGAGGCCGCCCGGGAAAAGGCGCCGGGCTTCCTCGGGCTGCACCTGGAAGGACCGCATCTCTCGGTAGCCCGCAAGGGCGCGCATGATCCGGCGCTGATCCGACCGATGACCGACGCCGATCAGGCGGCGCTGATCGCGGCGCGCAAACAGCTTCCCGTCCTGCTCACCACGATCGCGCCGGAATCGGTCGAGCCGGCCCGCGTCACAGCGCTCGCCAAAGCCGGCGTCGTCGTCAGCCTCGGGCATAGCGATACCAACTACGCGACGGCTACCGCCTTCGCCGAAGCCGGCGCCACGGTGGTCACGCACCTCTTCAATGCCATGAGCCAGATCGGCAACCGCGAGCCGGGTCTGGCGGGCGCGGCGATCGACTCCGGCTTGTACGCCGGCATCATCGCCGACGGCATCCATGTCCATCCGGCGACGATGACGCTTGCGCTGCGCGGCAAGCAGGGGCCTGGCAAGATCGTGCTGGTCACCGACGCCATGGCGACGATCGGCACCGACATGACATCGTTCACGCTCAACGGCCGCACCATCTACCGCAAGGACGGGAGTCTGCGGCTTGCCGACGGCACGCTGGCCGGCGCCGATCTCGACATGATTTCCGCGGTGCGCTACGTCCATCGCATCGTCGGCCTGGAACTTGACGAGGCTCTGCGCATGGCCTCGCTCTATCCGGCCGAGGCGATCGGCCAGGCCCACCGCCTCGGCCGCTTCGCCAACGGCACCGCCGCCGACATTGTTGGGCTGTCGGAGGGGCTGGATGTCAGGAACGTCTGGATCGGCGGCAGGAAATTGTTCGGAGCGTAGGCCTTCGCGATTTTCGTCACCCTCGGGCTTGACCCGAGGATCCATTCCGCGACCTCTGCCGCAGAGCGCAATGGTGCAGAATTCTGTAACCGTTGCAATGCCTTAGCGTCACGGAGTGGATCCTAGGGTCTGCGCGCGTCGCTTCGCTCCTGCTTCGGCCTAGGATGACGACGCAGTGGCGTTAGCCGGCGTAGATATCCCTATACGCCTCACGCAGAACGTTCTTCTGCACCTTGCCCATTGTGTTGCGCGGCAGTTCGTCGACGAAGATCACCTGCTTCGGATGCTTGTATTTCGCCAGCCGTCCGGCGATGGCGCCGGCAATGTCGGCGGCGCTGATCGCCGCGCCCGGTTTGCGCACCACTACCGCCGTGACGCCTTCGCCGAAATCGGGATGCGGCACGCCGATCACCGCGCTTTCGGTGACACCGTCGAGCGCGTCGATCTCGCTCTCGATCTCCTTCGGATAGACATTGTAGCCGCCCGAGATGATCAGGTCCTTGCCGCGCCCGACGATGTGGACATAGCCGTCGGCATCGATCAGGCCGAGGTCGCCGGTGATGAAGAAGCCGTCGTCGCGGAACTCGGCCTTGGTCTTGTCGGGCATGCGCCAATAGCCGGCAAAGACGTTCGGTCCCTTGACTTCGATCACGCCGATCTCGCCTTGGGCCAGCGGCTTGGCCGTCTCGGGATCGGTGATGCGCAGCGAAACGCCGGGCAAGGGGAAGCCGACCGTGCCGGCGCGCCGCTCCCCGTCATAGGGGTTGGACGTGTTCATGTTGGTCTCGGTCATGCCGTAGCGCTCGAGGATGGCGTGGCCGGTGCGCTCGCGCCAAGCCTTGTGCGTCTCGGCGAGCAGCGGCGCCGAGCCGGAAATGAAGACCCGGATCGTCTTCGCCGCCTCGCATGTCAGGCCGTCCTGCTGCAACAGCCGCACATAGAAGGTCGGCACGCCCATCAAAGCCGTCGCGCGCGGCATCAGCGACAGAATGCGCGCGGGATCGAATTTCTGCTCGAAAAACATTGTCGCGCCGGCCATCAAGACGACGTTGGTGGCGACGAACAGGCCGTGTGTGTGGAAGATGGGCAGCGCGTGGATCAGCACGTCGTCGGCGCCGAAGCGCCATTGCTCCACCAGCACGCGGGCATTCGAGGCGAGATTCTCGTGGCTGAGCATCGCGCCTTTGGAACGGCCAGTCGTGCCGGAAGTGTAGAGGATCGCGGCAAGATCGTCCGGCCCGCGCGCGACATCGCTGAAATCCGTCGCCTGCCGCGAAGCCTGGCTGGCCAGCGTTCCCTGCCCATCGCGGCCGAGCGTGAGCACTGTGGCGCCGACCGCCGCGGCAAGCGGTTCGACGCCCGAAAGGCGGCCGGGATCGCAAACGATCAGCCTCGGCCCGGCGTCGCGGAAGAAGTAGTCGAGCTCGGGCAGCGTATAGGCGGTGTTGAGCGGCAGGAAGACCGCGCCGGCGCGTAACGAGGCGAGGTAGAGCAGCATCGCCTCCGGGCTCTTCTCGACCTGAACCGCGACACGGTCACCGGGCTCGATGCCGGCCTGCGCGAGGGCATGCGCCAGCTGCGCCGACTTCGCCAGCATGTCGCCATAGGTGATCGAACGGCCGTCATCCGTCTCCATCAGCAGCCGGCCGGGCGCCGGCATGCGGGAGCGGAAAGCGCTGAAGAGATGATTGGTCATGAGATGTCCTCAAAGCGGACGAAGGCCGAATGGCGCATGCCTTGCGCTCGCCTGAGCGAATACCAGATTTGGCGCTCGGAGCAAAAACTGCGTTGATTTTTCGATCCGCTATTTACGGCCGCGTTGGGACTTGCCGGCCTTCGGATAATAACCCTGGGCGAGGCGTTCCATGCACATCGCTGCGGTGAGGCGGTAGTGATTGAGAAGCGCCTCGACCGCGCCGTCGGCGTCGCCGTCCAGCGTGCGTTCGGCGATGATGCGGTGCTCGCCGAGATCGTCGCGCCCCGTGCCTGGCGCGTTTTGCGCGATCAGGCGGTAGCGCGAGGCCTGGTCGGAGAGCTGATCGCAAAAGCCGATCAGCCAGTGCGACCGGCACGCCGCGATCAGCGCCCGGTGGAAAGCTCGGTGCAGTTTTTCCCATTCCGGATTGTTGGTTGCCGGGTCATCCGGCAGGCGGCGCTCGGCGCGCGCCAGGCGGTGCAGGGCAAGCACCAGTTGCTCTTCCCATTCTGCGGTGCGGTGCGCAATGGATTCGCGCAGCGCCCGCTCCTCCAGCCAGCAGCGCGTGCGCGTCAGCTCCTCCAGTTCCGCGGCGCTGACCGGCATCAGGAAGAAGCCGCGTTGGTCGTGACGGCCGAGCAGGCCCTCGGCGGCCAGGCGGTTGAGCGCCTCGCGCACCGGCGAGGCGCCGGCGCCATAGCGGGAAACGACCCACTCCACACGCAGTTTCGTCTCGGACTCCAGGGCTCCGCGCAGCAAGTCGTCGCGCAGTTGCTGGTAGACCGAACTGGCAAGCGTGCTTTTGGCGCCCTTGCTCTCGCCCGGCTCGGTGCTTCCGTTTGTCAATCGAACTCCTGTTGCTTTGCCCCTGGTTTGCCAGGGCCCCGCGGCGAAGCAATTCCCGTACATGTATCATACAGCCGGGCAATGTGGTGTCTCAAGTGGAAGATGACGATATTCGACTTTAAGACAAGCGGACCGTCTATTTATTGAACAAAGTAGAATCTCAGGGAAAAGTCGATGTTCCTGCGTCGCTTCATAGAATGAACAATCGTTCAATGCCTGTCGCGGTTGTACAACGCCCGCGAGGCTCGCACCGTTATATGTTTAACTGGCGGCCCTGTCGGCAGCCGTTCGAATTGCTTCGATATTTGCCCTATAGGCTTCGACGCTGCCGCCCTTGAAGACTGCGGCGCCCGCTACCAGCACATTGGCTCCGGCCGCGGTCACCAGGGGCGCGGTTTCGGCCGAAACACCGCCGTCGATCTCGATACGGATCGGCCGACCGCCGATCAGCGCCTTCACCCGTTTCACCTTGTCCACGATCGCCGGGATGAAGGCCTGCCCGCCGAAGCCCGGATTGACGGTCATGATCAGGATGAGGTCCAGCCGGTCGAGCACATACTCGATCGCCGTTTCCGGCGTTGCCGGGTTGAGCGAGACGCCTGCCTTCTTGCCGAGGTTCTTGATGGTTTGGAGCGAGCGGTCGAGATGTGGCCCGGCCTCGGCGTGCACCGTCATGCCGTCGCAGCCCGCTTCGGCGAAGGCCGCCAGGTAAGGATCGGCCGGCGCAATCATCAGATGGCAATCGAAGAAGGCCTTGGTGCGATTGCGGATCGCCTTGATCACCGGCGGGCCGAAGGTGATGTTGGGCACGAAATGGCCGTCCATCACGTCGAGATGGATCCAGTCAGCGCCGGCCGCCGCGACGGCCTCGACCTCATCGCCCAGCTTCGAAAAATCCGATGCCAGCACCGATGGCGCGATCAGGGTCTTCTTGCTCATGGCGCAAATTCTCCCGGCGGTCCTGTGCGCGTGGTCGCGCCTGTCAGGGCGATTGCCTAGAGCAATTCCAGGAAAAGTGCGAGCGCTTTTCCGTCCGGAATTGCGTGAAAACAAAGAGATAGGGCGTTTCACCGTTTTCGTGAAACGGTGAAACGCCCTCGACCATGATCCGGCCAAGGGGGGGCATGTTTTCGACGGGCGCACTGGCCCGCCTGCCGTAGAGCTTTCCTCGATGTGGAAGAGAAAACCCGCCGGATCGCTCCGGCGGGTCTCGATCTTCAGCCAAGATTACGGCTTGAAGTTCTGGATGTTGGCGCCCGCCGGATCCTGCAGCATGCGCCGCGGCTGGCGCTGCGGCACCAATTGCTGCAGCACATTTGGGTTGAGCAGGATGCCGGGGTTGATCTCGATGTCCGGCTGCCTGCGGATCGGGTAGCAATCCGGATACTGTCCGGCCGTTCCGGCCGGGCAGCGCCGCCGAGTGAAAACCGGCTGGCACTGTCCGTCGATGAACTCCGCACCCGGTGCGCATTCCACCGACGCCTTGCGGCAGGCGCCGTTGCGGATTTCGGTCCCGCGCGGGCAGACGCAGTCACCCCGCTTGTTGTGGACCTGGCCGCGGATGGCGCACTGCTCCTGGCTCGGCCTCGGTCGCTGGCAGGCCTTGCCCCGCACCACCAGGCCGTCCGGGCAGGCGCAGTTGCCGTTGGCGTCGCGCACTTGGCCGCGAACCGGGCACTGCTTCGACACGATCGGCCGGCAGGCGCCGCCGCGCACCTCCATGCCGCTCGGGCAGACGCAATCGCCATCGGCGTTGCGGGACTGGCCGCGGATACGGCACTGGGCGGGCGGCTCCTTGTCAGGCACACAAGCCTTGGCGGCACGGTCGAGATGCGTGCCTTTCGGGCAGACGCAGCCGTCCGTCGTCAGCACTGCGCCACGGATCGTGCATTTTGGCGGGACGACCTGGCACACGCCGTTCACCAGCTCGCCGCGGCGGCAGACGCAATTGCCGTTCTGGTCGCGGTACTGGCCGGGACGCAGCGTGCATTGCGGCTCCTGCGGCTCTTCGCCCCGCACGCATCTGCCGTTCTCCAGCTCGGTGCCGCGCGGGCAGACGCAGCGTCCGTCCTCGGTGCGGATCTGGCCCTGGAGCAGGACGCAACGCTGCGGCACAGGCAGCGGCAGAAGCTTGCCGCCGCCGGACGAGCATTGGCCGTCACGGAAGATGGTGCCTTCCGGACAGACACAGCGGCCGGCCGAGTTCAGCACCATTCCATACAAGCACTGGTTCTTAACCTCTCGGCTGACGGTGAAGGGATGGCACGCATAGGCCTTGCCGCGATCGCCCTGCATGCCGCTCGGCGTGCGCGACAGCACGTCGCCACCGCTTTGCACCGGCGTGTTCGGCGAGAGCACGCCGACGCAATTCTGCCCGCTGACCGTGCCCTTGAGATCGGCAAGCCGCCTGTCGTTGGGAAGGGTCACGGTGACATGGTGCTTGCGGCTTTCTCCGGCGCCGAGCGCCAGGTTGGCGATGCAGGACGCCGGCAGCGTCGCCGGCTCCGGCGAGCAGCCGAAAGGCGGCTCGATCGCGGTGATCCGGACGCCTTCCAGCCTGCCGATGCCGTCGATGCCGATTGCATCGCCGATGCGGACCGGGCCGGAGAAGGGGGTAGGCCCATCGTTCGTGATGGTGATCTCGAACGAACATGGTTCTCCCGGCCGGCATTCGGCATGGCCGGTCTTCTCGACGCGGATGGTCGAGCCGCCGCCGCCCTTCGCGCAGGCCTGGCCGATCGGGTAGACAATGTCGTCACCCGGCGCCGGCCCGTAGGAGCCGCGCGCGCAATTCTCGAACGCGCCGTTGCCGCTCACCGTCACGTCGAAGTGCCGGCTGGTTCCGGGCGTCATCGCGGCACCGGGAATCTGGCACGACAGCGTGTTGGCAGGCACCGGTCCGCAAGCCCAGTCCGCACCGTCAGGAGTGACGGTCTGGATTTGCACAGGCGCTCCGCCCGACACCAGCGTGGCGGCATCGTTGACCCGCACCGGGCCGGTGGGGGCCGCGGTGCCGGCATTGGTGACGGTGATGCGGCAGGAAACAACCGCAGCGCCGGCGAGCGAGCCATCGCAGGTCTTGGTGATGCGCAGGCCGGGCTGGCCGCCATTCGGGTGGCGGATGCGCTCGATGGCGCAAGCCTTGTTGTTGGCAAGGTCGACCTCGCCGGCAATGCCCTTCACCTCGGCGCAGTTCTCCACCGTGTCCGGCCGGTAGTTCGCCGGCATCACCGCCCTAACGACGATCGGCGTCGAGGCGCCCGGAGGCAGCGAGATGCCGGCATTGTCGCAGCGGAACTGTCCGGGGCCGTTCGGTCCGCAGGCCCATGGCGGGCTCGGCCCGAAGGTCGACGAGGTGGGCGCGCCGCCGGGGTAGGTGTCGATCACCGTCAGCGGCCCGTTATAGGTACCGGTGCCGTTGTTGATGATGTCGATCACGAAAGTGCAGGCGCCGTCCGGCGTGCAGACCGGGGTGCGGGCGCGCTTCTTCAGGATCAGGTCGACCTTCTTCTCGACCGGCGGATTGCACTGCGGATCGCGATCGCCGCGGCGGCAGATCGGGATCGAGGCGCAGCCGCGGTCGTTCTGCTGGCTGCCGAACAGCGGCTTGCCGCTGGCCTGGTAGTCATAGGCGGCGCAGTTGCGCAGCACGCCGCCTTGCCAGCCGCCCGCCGGCTTGAAGCCGAGCTTGAGGTTGACGGAGGCGCCGGGGTTGAGCGTGGCCGCCGGATAGGTGCAGGTCATCGGCGTCGTGCCGGGCGCGCAGACCCAGGGCGCGTTCGGCCCGGAGGTCAGCACTGAGCCTGCCGGCAGCGTCACCTCGTCGAGCACGATCTTGCCGTTATAGGGCGCGTCGCCGACATTGGTGACGGTGATGGTGAAGTCGCAGCCGCCGGCCATCGTGCAACGCGGCACGTCCGCATGTTTCTCGACCTTGAGGTCCGGCTCCTTGTCCTTGGGCGGGCATCTGAGGTCGCGCGGGACGACGATGTCGATCACCTGCGTGCAGCAGAGCCCCCAGCCTTCCTTCGGCCCGGCATAGGTCTCGATGCCGGTGACGACGAGGTGGATGGTCTCGCCGGGCGAAGCGCCGATGATCTTCCAGTTCAGCACGCCGCCGCCGATCGGCACCTTCTGCATGTCGGGAACGATGCTGACGCCGGGCGTCGTCGTCGACACCTGCACCCATTTGTCGCCCATCTCCGGGCCGACCGGCATATGATAGATGAAGGCGCCGCCGCCTGGCACGCAATCGACCGTGCCGCGCTCGACCTTGAAACATTCCTTGCCGGGAGGTGGCGGCGGCGGGTTGCACTTGATCAGGTCGATCTTGATCGACGTCTTCACGCCGGTCAGGAAATCGCCGTCGTCCGGTCTGTCCGGATCCTGCGAGTGGATCGTTGTTGCCGAACCGCCCCTGAAGGCCACCTCGATCTCACCCTGGTTGTCGACCGTCGTCGGCACGGGAAAGGTCGCATGGTCTATCCTGGCGGTGATGCGGAAGGTGATGACGCGTTCGTTCGCAGCACCCGCGCCATCGAGGTTGGCAGCGCTGATCCGGAAGTTGGAAACGCTGGCCGTGTCGTTCGGGCTGTCCGACGTGCCGATTGAAGCAACGGGCAGCGCTCCGCCGGAGGCGCTGGTGCCGTCGCCGGAGACATCGATGCCGACAATCTGCAGGCCGTGCGGCAGCTGGTCCTTGAAGTCGAGCCTTGTCGCTTTGAGCAGGGCGGCCACGCTTGGGCGGTCGAAGTCCTGCGGGTCGCCATGGATGCCGAAGCTCAGGACATATTCGACCGTATCGCAGCTTTTCTGGCTGCCTTTCTTGGTGAAGAAGGGCACGATCCGGGCGAGTTCCGCATTGATGCCGCGTGACGCCGGATTGGCGGCCTGATTGGTCTTGGCCGGAGCCTGGTCCTGGGCGAGCGCCGGCAGTGCCGGCATCATGGCGACCGCGATACCGGCCGCCATCAGCCAGCGCGCGCCGCGCCTGGCATATGACAGGGGTTTCATGATCGTCTCCATGACGGGTTTCGGGTTGCTCGAAACGAAGCGGGAAAGGGCGAGATTGCTCATCTGTCCCTCCCTCAACGTTCGCAGCTGACGGCTGGCGTTCTGAGCGGCAGCGTCATCTTGCAGCAAGGGTAGTAGCCACCCTTGTCCTGGTCGGACTTGCGGTAGAAGCAGAGCCCGACATTGACGGTGTCGCCCGGATCATGGCCGGTGATGTCGATCGTGTAGGGCTTGCCCGGAACATGCGACATGGGGGTTGATACCCCGACGCCGGGCGTCCTGGACTGCGCCTTGATCGAATCGCCGCCAAAGCCGGCATGGTCATGGAGATAGAGTTCGGCCCGCAGACCGCGTGGCGTGCAGTAGTAATGCACGTCCTCGATATCCACGCAGGGCGGCAGGTTGCCGGGGGGCGGGAACTCCGGCGGATAGAACGGAGGCAGGTAGCCGCCGCCGGGGATTTCCTCATAGTAGCCGGCGCGGCCCTCACAGGGGCGCCAGACCCTTACGTCGCCGACATGGCCTTGGACGTCCGGGTCTTCGAAATAGCCGTCGAAGTCGACGAACCATGAGCCGAAGGGCGGAACGTTCGCCGGCTTGACCAGCGCGCTTGGCGTCAGCTGGACGCCATGCACGGCAAGCGGCCCGCCAGCGGCGAGACGCTCGGCAAGTTCGGGATTGTCGCGCAACTTGTCGCCGGTGTTGACGACGGTGTCGGTGCAAACGGAAGTGTCGAGATTGCCTTCGGCGTCATAGCGATATTGCAGGTCGACGCCGCCGGCCGACTGACGGTTGCCTTGCGGGAAGCCGACGGCATATTCCTGCGGCACCTCGACCCAGGCCGATTCCGTTGCCGGATCGTCCGGATCGTCGCGCCAGTAGCGTATCAGCTCGCCTTTGCCGGAATCGGCGAAGCGGCTGTAATCGTAGCGGTTCTCGACCGGGCCGCGCTGGGCGAGATACATGAAGCCCTTATTGTCGAAGGCGATGTCGGTGACGGCATAGTCCTGGTCCGCCTTGACCGTCAGTTCCCAGCGCGGACCGCCGGCAAAGCCTCCGTCGCTCGCGATGCCGACCGACCAGATTTCGGCCTTCTCGCCGACGGAATAGTAGAGCCGGCCGCCATGATAGGCGACAGCCCAGACGCGGCGCGCATCCTGCGTGTAGCCCCAGGTCGCGCGGTCTTCGCTATCGAAAGCGGCAGCCTGGATGTCCATCACGGCGGTGTCGTCGGCGACCGGGGCGAGCCCATGCGCCGGGCGCCCGGCAACGCCATGGTCGAAGCTGTCGATCAGATTGCCCTCGATATCAATGCGGTGAATCAGCCCGGTGTCGAGATCCGAAGCGAAGAACTCGCGATGGGTCGGATCGAAGGCGAGATTGGCGATGCCCGGCCCGCTGTTGGTGTCGATGTCGGCGAATTTGGAGACGACGCCCGTGATGCCGTCGATCTTCCAGATCGTGCCCGGACCGCCGCCATTCTCGGTGCCGAACTGGCCGTCCATGAAGGTGGCGCCCGCGGTGCCGCGGCGCTGCCGTTCCGGCCTGCCGTCATGGTCGGCGTCCGGCGTGACGATCTCGACGCCATGCAGCGAGGTCGCAGCCGCGTAGAGGTTGGGAACGCCTGAGGGCACGCCGTCGCGCACGCCATCGTCATAGGCGAGGCCGAACACCTCGCCGATCTGCCCGGCCGTCACCTCGAAGGGCGGCCGCGTGTTGACGAGTTGGCCGGAAGCGGGCCCGCCGAGATGCGAGACGTCGAAAATGCGCAAGGATGCGCGGGATGTATCGATGAAGGTCTCGTCGACCGGGTCGACGCCGGGGGGCAGACCCTGATCGAAATCGGGAATGGTGGTGCCCGGAAAGCCGGTGACCGCCATCGAACCGGGATAGATGATCTGGGTTTCCTGCGCCTTCGCCGCGCCGAGCCACAAGCCGGCGGACAGCGCCAACGCCAGAATTCCGCCGCTTGTTGCGATTGCGCGGCGCAAACGGCGGCCACGGGAACGCAGGAACGAGCCGCGAACGCCAGACATTGAACTCCCCCCGAAGCCGCTGGAAGGAACGTCCGCCTCTACCGCGCCAACCAGGGCAAGGCGCGGCGTTCCGGCACGTTCTTCCCCGTTCGAATTGTCTGTTTTCCTCTTTGTGACGATACGCCGGCTGCCGGGCAGGGTCAACGGAATCAGCCGGAAGCCCAGCGCGTCGACCGAAGGCGGTGATCGCGCTGGGCTTCCGTTGTTCCCGGAGACCGCGAAGTCTCTGGGTTTCTGGTCATGGCGGCTTTCCTTTCCGGGCCGCGCCATTGCGGCGCCTGGCCATCAGTCGCTGGCCGGCGTGGAAAGGTTCATGGGAGGATAGCGGGGTGGAAAGTGTTTGCGGTCGCCAGGGGCGTTACCAGATCCAGTCGCCCCGGCCGAGCGCCGATACCGCCTCGACGATGCGGGTGAAGCTCGTCCGTGCCCGGCCGACCATGTGGCGGCCTCTGAGGTAGCCATGCACCAGGCCCGGCTCCTCGAACCAGGCGGCGCGCCCGCCGGCCGCGATGATGCGGTCGCGATAGGCTTCGCCGTCGGACGACAGCGGGTCGCACTCGGCGGTGATCAGCACCGTCGGCGGCAAATAGGCGAAATCGGCGTCGGCCAGCGGATAGAGCGTGATGTCGCCGGTCTGGTCGACGCCGGCGGTGCGGATATGCTTGTAGAAGTGGAGATCGCGCACGGTCAGCATCGGGGCCTCGGCATGGGTGACGTAGGAGCCGCGCGAATGGTCGCCGCCGAGCCCGGGATAGATCAGCATCTGGCCGGCCGGCTTCTTTTCATGGCCGCGCGTCGCATGCGCTACCGCCGCGCAGAGATTGCCGCCGGCGCTGTCGCCGCAAAGCACGACAGGGCAGTCATAGGTCTTGGCGGCCCATTCGAACGCGTCCATGGCGTCGTCGAAGGCGGCCGGATGCAGATGCTCCGGCACCAGCCGGTAGTCGACCGAGACCACCTCGTAACCGGTGCGGGCGCAAAGCTCGGCGCAGACATCGTCATGGCTCTCCAGCCCGCCCAGGATAAAGCCGCCGCCATGAAGGTAGAGCACCATCGCAGCGTCGTTCGGCTCCGCGTTGCGATAGATGCGGATCGGGATGCCGTCGGCGATGCCTGTCGTCAAGGCGGTCACGCCCTGCGGATAGCCGGCAAAGAACTCGCGGCACATCCGGTCATAGATCGCGCGCTGCTCTTCGATCGTGTAGTCGATCGTGTCCGGCGGATAATAGGAATTGGTCTTCTCGATGAAGGCCCAGGTTTCGGCGTCGATGAGGGTTTTGTAGTCGGTCATGGGTGCGGAACAGGTAGCCAAGGCCGAGCCCAGGCCCCCCTCTCTGTCCTGCCGGACATCTCCCCCTCAAGGGGGGAGATTGGCAGTTTCGTCGACGGAACTTCTTTCCCAACGTCGGCGATTGGCGAAAGCGGGCGTGACATCTGATCTCCCCCCTTGAGGGGGAGATGCCCGGCAGGGCAGAGAGGGGGGCCTCGCTCCGTCATTTCCGCAGAATCACTTGCCCTTCCAAACCGGCTCGCGCTTCTCCGCGAAAGCCCGGAACCCTTCCATATTGTCTTCCGACCCGTAGAGCTTATCGACCGTCGGCAGCTGCCGGCGCGTCACCTTGTTCATCGCGTCCTGGAAGGTCAGCGCCTCGGCCACCCGCGCCGTCTCCTTGATTGCGGCGAAGACCAGTGGTGGGCCGCTGGCGAGCAATCTTGCGATCTCCCAGACGCGCTCCTCGAGCTTGTCCTTGGGCAGCACCTCGTTGACCAGGCCCCAGCGATGCGCCTCGGCGACATCCATCCAGCGGCCGGTGAACAGAAGGTCCATGGCGATGTGATAGGGGATGCGCTTCGGCAGCTTGATGGTCGCAGCGTCGGCCAGCGTGCCGGCGCGGATCTCCGGCAGCGCGAAGGAGGAATGATCCGAGGCGTAGATGAGGTCGCAGGACAGCGCCAGCTCGAAGCCGCCGCCCACCGCCATGCCGTTGACGCAGGCGATCACCGGCTTGTTGAGGTCGCGCAGCTCCTGCAACCCGGCAAAGCCGCCGACGCCGTAATCGCCGTCGACCGCATCGCCGGCCGCCGCCGCCTTCAGGTCCCAGCCGGCGCTGAAGAACTTGTCCCCGGCCGTCTTGACGATGGCGACACGCAGTTCCGGATCGTCGCGGAACGCCTTGAAGGTCTCGCCCATCAGCCGCGATGTCTTCAGATCGATAGCATTGGCCTTCGGCCGGTCGAGCGTGACCTCGAGGATCGTGCCCTCGCGGCGGGTGGTAATGATTTCAGCCATTCTTCTTCTCTCCAAGCACGAGCAGGGCGTCCGCGATCCAGGCGCCCTTGCCTTCGGCGCAGACGATCAGCGGGTTGATATCGAGTTCCTCGATCTCGCCTTCGTTCTTCTGCACGAAGTCGGCAATGCCGGCGATGGCGTCGATGGCGGCGTTGACGTCGGCCTTCGGCCGGCCGCGATAGCCTTCGAGCAGCGGATAGAGCTTGAGCCCACGCAATGCCGCCTCGATGTCGTCGCGCGTCGCCGGCAGCATCAGGGTCACGCTGTCGCGCAAAAGCTCGACCAGCACGCCGCCGGTGCCGAGCGTCATCACCACGCCGAACATCGGATCGCGGGTGAAGCCGACGATCAGCTCGGCGACGCCGTCGCGCACCATGCGCTCGGCATAAAGCCCGGTGCCGAGCGGCAGAAGGTCATGCGCGGCGGCGCTGACGGATTCGGCGTCCTTGAGGTTCAGCCTGACGGCGCCGACTTCCGACTTGTGCGTCACGCCGAGCGCTTTCAACGCTACCGGGAAGCCCAGCGTCATGGACGAGATCACCGCCTCCACCGCGTTGGAGGCGCGTTCGCCCTTCGGCACCGGCAGGCGGGCCTTGATCAGCCTTTCCTTGGCCTCGGCCTCGTCCGGCGTTACGCGTTTGGCTTCGGACGTGCCTGCCGCGGTGGTGTCGACCGGCTGCGCCTGCGGCTCATGCCAAGCCCAGCCGATGAAGGCGGCGGCTTGGGCGGCGTCCATGGCTTCCGAGATGCCGAACAACGGCACCATGCCGCGCGCCATCAATCCGGCGGTGTATTCCTCCGGCAGGTTTTCCGGCAGCGAGGAGACGATCGCGCCTTGCGCCTTGTTGGTTTTCAGCGCCGCCTCGAAGGCGCGCAGCGTCGCCCACCAGTCGACGTCCGAGCAGCGGTCCGGGCGCGGGAAGTCGAGCACCAGCATGTTCAAGTCGAAGCCGCCCGACACCATGGCGGTGAAAGTGGCCGTCATCGCCGGCTCGTTGTTCCAGATGAAGGTGTGGTAATCGAGCGGATTGGCGACCGCGACCAGCGGTCCGAGCGTCGATTTGACATGCGCGCGGTGCTCGGCCGTCAGGGCCGGAAAATGCACCCAGCGCCCCTCGGCGCTGTCGGCCATCACCGAAGCCTCGCCGCCCGAGCAGCTCATCGACGAAAGCTTGTAGCCGGGCAGGGGGCCGGTGACGTGCAGAAGCTTCAGCGCCTCGATGAAGGCCGGAATGGAATCGACGCGTGCTATGCCGAGCCGCTTCAGGAACGCGCCGGAGGCAGCGTCCGAGCCGGCCAGCGAGGCGGTGTGCGACACCGTCGCCTGCCGCGCCTGTTCGGACCGCCCGACCTTCATGGCGATGATCGGCTTCCTCAACTCGCGTGCTCGCGCCGCCAGCTTCTCGAAGCCGGCGACCGAATCGAAGGCTTCGATATGCAGGCCGAGCGAGGTGACGCGCTCGTCCTCGATCAGGCCCAACGCCATTTCCGAAAGGCCGGTCTGCGCTTGGTTGCCGGCCGTCATCAGGAAGGCGATCGGCAGGCCGCGCTTCTGCATCGTCATGTTGATGGCGATGTTGGACGACTGGGTGATGATGGCGACGCCCTTGCCGCCCTCGGCCAGGCGGATGCCGCCATGCTGGTCGGGCCAAAGCAGCGCGCCGTCGGCATAGTTGATCAGGCCGTAGCAGTTCGGCCCGATGATCGGCATCTGGCCGGCGGCCGCGACGAGCTCGGCCTGCAGCCGCTCGCCGTCCTCGTCATAGGCCTCGGTCTCGAGGAAGCCGGCGGCGAAGCAGACGGCGCCGCCGGCGCCGCGTTCGGCCAGCGCCTTGATCACCTCGATGGTCAGATGCCGGTTGACGCCGACGAATGCGGCGTCCGGTGCTCCGGGCAGGTCGGCGACGGAGCGATAGGCCTTGCGGCCGGCGACCTCGTCCTTGGTCGGATGCACCGGCCAAATCTCGCCGGCAAAGCCCATCTTGATCGACTGCGCCACGACGGCGGCGGCCTGCGCCCCGCCAAACACGGCGATCGATTTTGGGCGCAAGAGACGTTCGAGTTTATGCATGGCCATCTTTTCGTTTGAGCGCGATCTTGTCCAAGGCCGGATCCGAGCCTTGGCGCATCATGCTCTAAGCTCCGAACGGACGCAGCAGCGCCCGCGAAATAATATGTCGCTGAATCTCCGACGTGCCTTCCCAGATGCGCTCGACGCGGGCATCGCGCCAGATGCGCTCCAGCGGCAGGTCGTCCATCAGCCCCATGCCGCCATGGATCTGGATGGCCTCGTCGGCGACGAAGGCCAGCATCTCGGTGGCCTTCAGCTTGGCCATCGCCATGTCCTGGTCGGTGACGGTGCCCTGATCGTACTTCCAGCCGGCTTCGAAGACCATCAGGTCCGCAGCCTTGAGCTCCGTAGCCATGTCGGCGAGCTTGAACGAAACGCCCTGGAACTTGCCGATCTGCTGGCCGAACTGCTGGCGCTGCGCGGCATATTCGATGGCATGCGACAGCGCGCGCTCGGCGCGGCCGAGGCAGGTGGCGCCGACTTGGAGACGCGTGGCACCAAGCCACGAGTTCGCGACGTCGAAGCCCTTATGCACTTCGCCGAGCACCTGGGAAGCCGGCAGCCGGCAGTCGTCGAATTCGAGGATCGAATTGGTGTAGCCGCGATGCGAGACATTGCGGTAGCCGTCGCGCACCGTGAAACCTTTGGTGCCCTTGTCGACGAAGAAGGCGGTGATCTTCTTGCGCTTGCCGCGCGGCGAATCCTCTTCGCCCGAAGCCATGAACACGATGGCGAAATCGGCGATGTCGGCATGCGAGATAAAATGCTTGGTGCCGTTGAGCACCCAGTCCGAGCCGTCCTGCACCGCGGTCGCCTTCATGCCGCGCAGGTCGGAGCCGGCGCCGGGCTCCGTCATCGCCAGGCAGTCCGACTTCTCGCCGCGGATGCACGGGAAAAGATACTTCTCGCGCTGCTCCGGCGTGCCGGCAAGCAGGATGTTGGACGGACGCGCCACGCAGGTCCAGTGCAGCGCGTAATTGGCGCGGCCAAGCTCCTTCTCGTAGAGCAGCCAGCTCACCGTGTCCAAGCCGGCGCCGCCGACATCGGCCGGCATGTTGGCGGCATAAAGCCCGGCCTCGATCGCCTTGGCCTTCAACTCGTCGATCAGCTCGCGGCGCAGCACGCCGGTGCGCTCCACCTCGCGCTCATGCGGGTAGAGCTCGTTCTCGACGAAGGCGCGCGTCGTCTCGACGATGAGCTTCTGTTCTTCCGAAAGACCGAAATGCATCGCCTCAGCCCTTCTTTTTGCTCTTCTTCGCCTTATCGCCCTTGGCGGGCTTCTCAGCCTTTGCCGGCTTGGCTGCCTTCTTCACCGGCTTGGGCTTTTCGGCAGTTTTGGCTGGAGTCTTCTTCGCGGCCAGCTTGGCGAGCTGCCTGGTATAGTCCTTATGCAGCGCGCCGGCACCCCAGCCCTTGCCCTTGTTCTGCTTCGACAGCGCTTCCATGATCGCGACCAGATTGTCGTCGCGGATCCTCTCCAGTTCGCGGATCGACAGACCATGCGCCTGCTCATCCGACTGCGTGGCGATCAGGTCGACCAGCTCGTCGTTGAACTCGGGCACGTCCATCAGCTTGGTCCACGGCCATTTCAGGCAGGGCCCGAACTGCGCCATGAAGTGGCGCATGCCGGCCTCGCCGCCGGCGACGCGGTAGACCTGGAACATGCCCATCTGCGCCCAGCGCAGGCCGAAGGAATAGCGCATGATGTCGTCGAGTTCCTCGACGGTGCAGATGCCGTCCTTGACCAGCCAAAGCGCCTCGCGCCATGCGGCCTCGAGCAGGCGGTCGCCGACGAAGGCCTCGATCTCCTTGCGCACCACCACCGGCTTCATGCCGATCGAGGCGTAGAGCTCCTTGGCCACCTCGATCGCCTCGGGGAAGGTCTGCTCGCCACCGACGATCTCGACCAGCGGCAAGAGATAAACCGGGTTGAACGGATGGCCGACGACCAGCCGCTCCGGATGCTTCTTCATCGCCACCTGCATGTCGGTCGGCTTGATGCCGGAGGTCGAGGAGCCGACAATGGCGTTGGCGGGCGCATGCTGGTCGATCTCGGCCAGCACCTTGTGCTTGAGGTCGAGCCGCTCCGGCACGCTTTCCTGGATGAAGTCGGCGTCGGCAACCGCCTCGGCGATGGTCTTGGCGAAGGTGAGCTTGCCTTCCTTGGGCAGGCCGCCGGGCAGCATCTGCTTGTAGGCGCGGCGCGCGCCCTTCATCACTTCGCCCACCTTGCGCGACGCTTCCGGATCGGGATCGAAGATCGACACGTCGATGCCGTTCAGGAGCAGCCGCGCCACCCAGCCGGCGCCGATGACGCCGCCGCCGATGGCGGCCGCCTTGTTGATGATGCTCATGCTTGTCAGGCTCCGGTTCTCGTCTTGGCTGTTTCGGGATCTGTTAGGGCCACGCGCTCGCCGGTGCGGATCACCGCCGGATCGTAGGCCTTTCGGGCGAAGACCTCGAGCACGAAGGGCCGGTAGAACTCGACCGGCAGCGTCTCGTAGTCGGGATCGAAGCTCGACTGGTCCCAGCGCTCGCAGAACTGGTCGCAGTCATCGAAATAGAGGTGGCCGGCGAAGCGGTCGCGGGCATGCCGGTTGCCGCCCAGGTGATGCGCGTAATAGAGGCGCTGGAAGTCGCCGTGCTTTTCCACCACCCAGGTGCATTGCTCGCGCACGAAGGGTTTCAGGATCGCAGCCGCATATTCGTCATGATTGTAGGGCGCGTAGATGTCGCCGATGTCGTGCAGCAGCGCGCAGACGATCCAGTCCGTATCGGCGCCGTCGCGCCAGGCGCGCGTCGCCGCCTGCAGCGAATGGCCGAGCCGGGTGATCTTGTAGCCGGAAAGACCCTCATCCAGCTGTACGATCGCGTCGAGCAGCCGGTCGCCGGTCTTGGCGGCGTAGTCGATCTCATGGGCGGTCAGGAATTCATAGTCTTCCTTGTCGCCGTCCTTCATCGCAGTGAACTTGACGGTATCAGCCATGGCCAGCGCCCGCCTTAAGCCGCGGCAGCGATCGGCGCCCGCTTGGTGAGGTTGAGCTTCTTGCGCACTTCTTCCGGACCGAGCACGCGAGCGCCGAGATTGGTCACGATGCTCGCGGCACGCTCGACTAACTGCGCGTTGGTGGCGAGCACGCCCTTGTCGAGCCACAGATTGTCTTCCAGGCCGACGCGGACATTGCCGCCGGCAAGCACGGCCGCCGCCGCATAGGCCATCTGGTTGCGGCCGATCGAGAAGGCCGACCAGTTCCAGGTCGAGGGCACGTTGTTGACCATCGCCATGAAGGTGTTGAGGTCGTCCGGCGCGCCCCACGGCACGCCCATGCAGAGCTGCACCAGCGCATCCGGGTCGAGCACCTTTTCCTCGACCAGCTGCTTGGCGAACCACAGATGTCCAGTATCGAAGGCCTCGATCTCGGGCTTCACGCCCAGCGCCGTCATCATGCCGCCCATGGCGCGCAGCATGCCCGGCGTGTTGGTCATCACATAGTCGGCCTCCGCGAAATTCATCGTGCCGCAATCCAGCGTGCAGATCTCCGGCAGGCACTGGCGCACATGTTCCATGCGGTTGGTGGCGCCTCCCATGTCGGTGCCCTTCTCGTTGAGCGGCAAAGGCGCTTCCGGCGAGCCGAACACCATGTCGCCGCCCATGCCGGCAGTGAGGTTCAGCACCACGTCGACGTTCGCTTCGCGGATGCGCTCGGTCACCTCGCGGTAGAGATGCACGTCGCGCCTCGGCTTGCCGGTCTCGGGGTCGCGCACATGGCAATGGACGATCGCCGCACCCGCCTTGGCGGCGTCGATCGCCGAATCGGCGATCTGCTTGGGCGAGCGCGGCACATGCGGGCTGCGGTCCTGCGTGCCGCCGGAGCCGGTCACGGCACAGGTAATGAAGACCTCGCGGTTCATCGCAAGCGGCATCTTGATCCTCCCAGATTCGATCGGCCATGCATGCCACCCAGAAGCGGGAGCCGATAGCGGCACGGCATGCACGGCAATTCACCAAGAATGCCCGACTTGCCGGAAACTGTTTTGCGTTTTACGAAGCTCTCATGATCAAAAGCGAAAAGCCGACCATCTTTCGATCCGAGCGCGAGAGGCTCAAGGTTACGCTCCTCGTGTTCTCGGGGTCCTCGATCATGTGCGTGGCTTCGGCGGTCGACCCGCTGCGCGCAGCAAACCGCATCTTGGGCGAGACGCTGTTCGATTTCAAGCTGGTCTCGGTCACCGGCGAGGCGCCGGTGACGACATGCGGCCTCCCCGTGGCCGTCAGCGGCCGCTTCGACGCGGCCGAGGCCACCGACATGCTGGTTGTCGTCGCCGGCTTCGGCACGCAGAACTACGCCACGTCGGCATTGCTCGCGGGCCTGCGCAGGGCAGCGCGCGCTGCCCGCGCCTGTGGCGGCGTCGAGGCCGGCACCTGGCTGGTGGCGCGCGCCGGCCTGCTCGAGGGCCGCAGCGCCACCACGCATTGGGAAGACATGGAGGATTTCTCCGCCGCCTTTCCAGGCGTCGACGTGCGGCCGGACCGCTATGTCATCGACGGGCCGGTCTTCACCTCCGGCGGCGCCTCGCCGACCTTCGACCTGATGCTGCATTTGGTCCGCACCAGGCTCGGCATGGCCGCGGCGCTCGATGTGGCGAGCGTCTTCATTTACGACCAAGCGCGCGCCGCGACCGACGCGCAGCCGCTGGTCTCGCTCGGTCGGCTCGACGGCTACGATCCTAGGCTTGCCCAGGCGATCCGGCTGATGGAAGCGCATGTCGACCAGCCGCTCACCATCGACGCCGTGGCAAAACGCGCCGGCGTCACGGCAAGAACGCTGGAAAGCATTTTTCGCAAATCGATCGGCGAGACGCCCGGCGCCTATTATCTGAGGCTGCGCCTCAGCGCCGCCCGGCGGCTCGTGGTCGATACGCGCATCGCCATGGCCGACATTGCCGGTCGTACGGGCTTTTCCTCCGCCGCAGCATTTTCCAGGGCATTTTCAAGAGCTTTCGGCGAGGCGCCGGTCAGGCTGCGGCGCGGTTGAGAATCCAGTCTGTTGCGGCGGCGAGGTCATCGACCACTGCCGTCGGAGCCGGATCGTATCGCGTCTCGTCCTTGGGGCGGTACTTGCCGGTCCGTACGAGCAGCGCCGCGCCAAGACCGGCGCTGAGCGCGCCGGCGACATCGCTCTCCGCGTCGTCGCCGACCATGACCGCATCGGCCGCAGGGCAGTTCAAATCGGCGAGCGCCGAAACGAAGAAGTCCGGCGACGGCTTGCCGAGCACGACGGGCTTTCGGCGGCTGGCGAATTCGAGGGCCGCAACGAAAGCGCCGGCGTCGAGGCTGAGCTGGCCGTCCGCATCCTTGAAGGTGCGGTTGGTGGCCAAAGCCACAAAATCGGCACCGGCGGATAACGCGCGGAAAGCACGGTTGAGACTGGCGTAGCCGAACGCCTCGCCCGCATCGCCCACGACGACCGCCTTGCCGCTTCCTCCCTCCAGGCCCGAAAACTCTGCTTCGAGATCGGGATGGACGAGCAGATGCGGCTCGCGCCCATGCCTGCGCAACCATTCGATCGCAGCGCGCGCCGGCGTCAGCAGTTCTTCATCCGCAACTTCGATGCCCATGGCGGCAAGTTGCGCGACGATCTTGCTGCGCGGCGAGCGTGTCGTGTTGCTGACAAAGCGGAGCGGCAGGCCGGCCTTGCGCAAACGCTCGACCGCGGTCACGGCTCCTGCGATCGGGGTATCGCCATCATAGACGACACCCACAAGATCAAGCAGCACCGCGCGTATCATCGGTGCAGGATGGAGAAGCCACCTCTTTTCGTCAAATCACGGGAATTGTCAGGCGGCGTCGCGGCCTTCGCCGACGATGCGCGTACGCATGCTCTTGGCCAGCGCCGTTTCCAACCGAGCGGCGACCGCGCGGTCCCATTCATTTGTCTTGCGGCCGCCGTCTTTTGAATGGGGCAAGGCCATCAGCCGGTCGATGATCGATCCGGTTTCACCGGACGAAAGCAGGGCGTCGATCTCGCGTTCGTGCTGCATATCGGTTCGCCTCCTTCTTCTTCACCCGCCACAGGAGCCACGTTTATACGAGTTCCGTGACGGCTGTTTGAAGGCAAGAGCGGGGCGATTGAGGGGCGGCTCGGGGCAAAACCTTGTCGTGAAGTTCTACCCCGCGCGAATGCTATACGCTCGGGCATTCCGCCTGAGCGATCAGACGTAGCGGTTGACGATGTTCTCCAGCAGTTCCTGCCGACCGGAGCGCGGCTGCGGCTCGATCTTCTCCTTCACGACGCGCTCGGCGATCTCCTCCAGCGTGCGCTCGCCCGAAAGCATCGCCTTGCCTTCGGCGGTGTTCCAGCCGGCATAGCGCTCGGCGAGCGGGCCGGACAGCGCCTTGTCCTCGATCATCTTCGCCGCAGCTTTCAGACCGCGCGCGCAGGCATCCATGCCGCCGATATGGCCGATCAGGAGGTCGTCCGGGTCGAGCGACTGGCGCCTGAGCTTGGCGTCGAAATTGGTGCCGCCGGTCTTGAAGCCGCCGCCTTGCAGCACCTGGTAATAGGCAAGCGCCATTTCCGGCACGTTGTTGGGGAACTGGTCGGTGTCCCAGCCCGACTGGTAGTCGTTGCGGTTCATGTCGATCGAACCGAAGATTCCGAGCGCATTCGCCAAAGCCAGCTCATGCTCGAAGGAATGGCCGGCCAGGATCGCGTGGCCCTGCTCGATGTTGAGCTTTACTTCCTTCTCCAGCCCGAAGCGCTTGAGGAAGCCGTAGACGGTGGCGACGTCGTAGTCGTACTGGTGCTTCGTCGGCTCCTGCGGCTTCGGCTCGATCAGGATCGTGCCCGTGAAGCCGATCTTGTGCTTGTAGTCGACGACGAGGTTGAGGAAGCGGCCGGCCTGTTCCTGCTCGCGGGCAAGGTCGGTGTTGAGCAAGGTCTCATAGCCCTCGCGGCCGCCCCACAGCACATAGTTCTCGCCCTTGAGCTTCTTGGTGACGTCGATGCAGCTCTTCACCGTCGCCGCCGCATAGGCGAACACATCCGGATCGGGATTGGTGGCCGCGCCGGACATGAAGCGGCGATGCGAGAAGAGGTTCGCCGTGCCCCAGAGCAGCTTGACGCCGGTCTCTTCCATCTTGGCCGCGAAATAGTCGGCGATCTCGTCGAGGCGCGCGGCGCTCTCCGAAAAGTCCTTGCCTTCCGGGCGCACGTCCGCGTCGTGGAAGCAGAAATAGGGCGCGCCGAGCAGCGAGAACATTTCGAAGGCAACGTCGGCCTTGAGCTTGGCCAGCTCCATCGTGTCGACGCCGCCCGGCTTGGCGAACCAAGGGCGGTCGAAGGTCTGGCCGCCGAAGGGGTCGCCGCCCGGCCACGCGAAGGAATGCCAGTAGGCGACGGCGAAGCGCAGATGGTCTTCCAGCCGCTTGCCGGCCACCACCTCATCGGGGTTGTAGTAGCGGTAGGCCAGCGGATTGGTCGAATCCGGCCCTTCATATTTGATTGTCTTGATGTCGCCGAAAAATCCGTTGCTCATGGTTTCCTTCCTCTCCGAGATGGTTTCCCGATTACCTCAGGCGTAATTGGTTTCACTCTTTTGCCGGGCGAAAAGCGTCATGTCGAAACGATCCAACGAAGGACCATGACAATGACCGACCTCAACACGATCGCCCGCAATTACATCGCCGCCTGGAACGAGATCGATGCGCAGCGCCGCAAGGCGCTGCTCGAAGCCGCCTTCACCAGCGACGTCAGCTATCGCGACCCGGTCATGCAGGGCGACGGCCATGACGGCATCGCCGCGCTGATAGACGGCGTGCAACAGCGCTTCGCCGGCTTCCGCTTCTCGCTGAAGGGTGAGCCGGACGGTTTCGCGGACAAGATCCGCTTCTCGTGGAATCTTGGGCCGGAAGGCACGGAATCCGTCATCGAAGGCACCGATATTGGCGTCATCGAGAATGGGCGGCTGAAGAGTGTCACCGGGTTCTTGGATAAGGTGCCGGCGCAGTGAGGCTAATTGCGGAGAGGCGATGTGAGGCCCCCCTCTCTGGCCTGCCGGCCATCTCCCCCTCAGAGGGGGAGATTGGCAGCTTCGAGGCCTCGCCTCTCCTTGCAACGCCGGCGATTGGCGAAAGCCGGCGTGACATCCAATCTCCCCACTTGCGGGGGAGATGCCCGGCAGGGCAGAGAGGGGGGCCTCGCACATAGTCACGCAGTTATCGCTCTTATCGCCGGATACAGCGCCCGATACCTCTGATACGCATCAGCATAAGCGCCACCCAGCCCGACATCCGGCTCGATCGTCGCATCCGTGGCCGGCGCAGTGCAGACGGCAAGCGGATCGGCCCCCGTCGCGGCAATCAACCCCAACCTTGCCGCACCAAACGCCGCGCCGAAATCGCCGTCGGTCGGAATATCGACCGGAACCTGCAGCGCGGTAGCGATCGCTTTCAGCCAATAGCGCGAGCGCGAGCCGCCGCCGATCGCGGTCACCCGGCTCAGCGTCGTGCCGGCCGTCTTCAGCGCTTCGAGACTGTCGCGAAAGGCGAAGGCGACGCCCTCGAGCACCGCCTGCGTCAGCACGGCCCGGCTCGATTGATGCGCCAGCCCGGTGAAGGAGCCGCGGATGGCGGAATCATTGTGCGGCGTGCGCTCGCCCGAGAGATAGGGCAGGAAGGTAACGCCCGTCGGCGCCTTCAGCGTATCGCCGAGTTCGCCGGTCAGGTCGCCGGCGCTCTTTGCCGTGATCTCTGACAGCCAGTTGAGCGAATCGGTGGCCGACAGGATCACGCCCATCTGGTGCCAGGTGTCGGGCAGCGCATGGCAGAACGTGTGCACTGCGCTTTCCGGATTGGGCAAATAGGAGGCGTTCGCCGCAAACAGCACGCCCGACGTGCCGAGCGACACGAAGGCATGCCCGGCGCCGACCGTGCCCATGCCGCAGGCCGAGGCCGCGTTGTCGCCGGCGCCGCCGGCAACAGGAATACCCGCCGCGACGCCCCACTTGGAAGCAAGCTCACCGCGCAGCCCACCGGCCTTGGCAGTGCCCTCGACCAGCGACGGCATGTGCTTCTCGTCGAGCGACGTCGCCGCCAGCAATTCGGGCGCCCAGCGCCGCCTGCCGACATCCAGCCACGAGGTGCCGGCCGAATCCGACATCTCGGAAATATGCTCGCCGGTCAGCCAGAGCCGCAGGTAATCCTTTGGCAGTAGCACCTTGGCCACTCTGGCGAAGATTGCCGGCTCGTTGTTCTTCACCCAGGCAAGCTTCGGCGCGGTGAAGCCCGGGAAGACGATGTTGCCGGTGAGCTTGCGGAAGCGCGGATCGGCATCGAGCGCGGCCGCCTCGACATGGCTGCGCGTGTCGTTCCACAGGATGCACGGGCGCAGCACCTTGTCTGAGGCGTCGAGGAGGGTGGCGCCGTGCATCTGGCCGGAAAGGCCGATGCCCTTGATCGCGGTGAGCTCTTTCGGATGGGAAGCCTTGAGTTCGCCAATCGCCGTCTCGCAGGCCTCGATCCAATGCGCCGGATCCTGCTCCGACCAACCCGGATGCGGCCGCGAAACGTCGAGCGAGCCATGGCCGGAGCCGATGACCTTCTGGCCGTCGTCGATCAGCAGCGCCTTGACGCCCGAAGTGCCCAGGTCGAGGCCGAGATACATGATTTCCTCCCACTGCCGTTAATTTTTTCGGATCCCGAAAAAATCTGGCTTGGCCAGTTTTTAGGACAAGATCCGCTCCGGGTCAATTCTCTGACAAATCGGCGGCGCGACGCGAGAACAGCGCCGACAGCGGGCTGTCGGGCCTGGCGAGCTGCCGTTCGGCCGTCAGCGCTCGCGCGAGCGCCGTATCGCCGGCGCGCAGAGCGGCCTCGATCAGCGTCAGGTCGATCACATCGCGCTGCGCATGGCTGCCGCCGAAACGATGCGCGATCGAGCGGATCGGCCGGATCAGGCGCACGGCCTCGTCATATTTGCCTTCGCCGAAAGCCTTGATCGCAAGCGTCAGCTGATGGCCGACATCGCGCGTGAACGCGGCGTTGTCATCCTCGCCGCGCATCGCCTCGCGCTGCGTCTCGATCAGCGTTTTCGCCGGCGCCTCCAGCCCTGCGCCGACAAAGGCCATCATCGCATGCGCGTCGTTGAAGGCATAATTGCCGGCGGCGGCTTTTGGCATCCAGTTGCCGGCAAGCGCCGCCCAGCGGTCGCCGACATCGACGCCGCCCAGAGCGAGGCGCCACAGGATCGCCGAGGCATCGACCATATTGAGCGCCAATGTCGAGCGGTCGCCATAGATCGGCCCGTCATAGAGCTTGAGCACCTCGTCGGTTTCGCCGAGATCGTAATGGAACAGCGCCAGGTGCCACCAATTGTGGATCTGGAGAAAACTCTCCTTGGTCCATGCATCTGGATTGGCGCGCATCCAGGCGATGCCGTCTCGTTGCCGGCTTTGCATTTCCATGACATGCGCGACCGCATGCTGCGCCCAGCCGTCGCGCGGTTCGATCTCCACAGCCTGCCGGCCGAAGGATTCGGCACGGCCATAATCGCCCATCTCCTCCAGCCCGAACGCCTGCATGCCGAGAACGGCGTGGTAGCCCGGCATGCCTTTCTGCCAGGCCGGCAGCGCCCGGCCGATGCGGTCGCGCAGCATGCGCGCATTGCCGGTGAAGAAATCGATCTGATGCCCGACCTGCAGCGCCAGCGCATCGCGCGGAGTGTCGATCGCGATGTCTTCGAGGATGCGCGCGGCTTCATGCCAGCGGCCATCGGCTAGATGCCCAAGCGCCGCAACATGCGCCCGTTCGCGCGTGGTGCCGGCGAGCGGCAGCGCCGCCATGTGGCATGATCGCGCGACGGCCATTGCGTCCCGCTCGGTGGCGAGGCCGAACAGATAGCCCTTGAAAACATGCGCCATGACGAAGGCCGGATCATCGGCGATGGCGCGGTCGATGGAGCCGACCGGGTCGCCGATGAAGCATTGCAATTCATGCACGGCGCGGGCGTAGGACGAAAACCCGGCTTCGGTCACACCGGAATAGGTAAGACCGAACGCGTCCTTCATAGCGTCAGTTGGCCGACCGCATCGCCACCGTGGCGATGCCGGCGCCGACCAGCAGCGTGCCGCCGGTGCGGTTGAAGATGCGGATCGCCTTCGGGTTGCGCACGATCGCCCGGGCCCTGGATGCGACCAGCGCATAGCCAAAGGCATTGGCGAAGGCCAAAGTCAGGAAGGTCGTCTCGAAGATCAGCATCTGCGTCCAGAAGTCGGCATGCCGGTCGAGGAATTGCGGCAGGAAGGCGACGAAGAAGGTGATGCTCTTCGGGTTCAGCGCCGTCACCAGCCAGGCATGCGCCATCATCCGTGCCGCCGAGACCGCGTCGGTGCGCGGTTCCGCCTTCAGCGCGCCGCCGGCGCGGAACAGTTTAATGCCGAGATAGATGAGATAGCCGGCGCCGATCACCTTGAGCATGGTGAACACCGTTGCCGAAGCCGCAAGCAGCGCGCCAATGCCGAGCATCGACAGCGTCATGGCGGTGAAGTCGCCCAGCGCCACGCCCACCGCCATCGGCAACGCGGTGCGCCAGCCTTGCCCAAGCGCATAAGAGACGACCAGGAGGATCGTCGGGCCAGGAATGATGAGAAGAATGGAAGAGGCGGCGGCGAAGGCAGCCCAGTTTTCGAAGGACATTTCCCTGCTCCTTGAGCGCAAAGAAAAGGATAAATCCTGGGGCCGGGGAGAATGTAAAGGGGCCGTCGGAAAAATCTTCAGCGCCGAGGCCGGCGGCTCATCTACCGCCATAACGATCCGTTAGGGTTAAGCCCGGCACGGGCTCTTTCACCCTTTTTCAACGATGAATGGCGAAAATGCCTGCGATCCGGCCGGACCCCCGCCGGCAGCGTAGGATTTGTGCATGCGCGAGTTGCCGCAACGTCTGACGCCGCCTTCCAACGGCGCCGCAATCGATATCGAAATTCAGCTTTCCCGCCGCGCCATGCTTTCCGGCGCCGGCGCCATGGCGCTGCTCGGCCTTGCGGGCTGCAGCACCACCGACACGCTCGACCTGCCGCAAATGCAGCTCGACAACACCGTCACCGGTTCCGTGCCGCCGATGCGTCCGGCGATCAGCGTCGACAAGAACATCACCGGCCCGGACGTCATGTATGCCTCGCTCACCGACGGCGGCTTCCAGGTGCCGGAGGTGCCGTGGCAGAAGGTCAAGCCGCAGTTCCGCCGCCAGATCGTCGTCGACAAGACCGGCGAGGCGCCCGGCACCATCGTCGTCCACTTGCAGGAGCGCATGCTCTATCTCGTCCAGCCGGGCGGCGACGCCATCCGCTACGGCGTCGGCATCGGCAAGGACGGCTTCCGCTGGTCGGGCCGCGCCAACATCCAGTACGGCCGCGAATGGCCGGTGTGGACGCCGCCGCCGGAAATGATCCAGCGCAAGCCCGAACTGGTGAAATGGCAAGGCGGCCAGCCCGGCGGCCTCACCAATCCGCTGGGCGCCCGGGCGCTCTACATCTACCAGAACGGCAAGGACACCGGCTACCGCATCCACGGCTCGCCCGAATGGTGGAGCATCGGCAAGGCCATGTCGTCGGGCTGCGTGCGCCTGATCAACCAGGATATTATCGACCTCTACAGCCGCGTTTCCAAGAAGAACCCGGTCGTCGTGGTCTGATCTTTCCAGGCGACCTGTCTGGCCGCCATTTCGAGATACCGTTTCTTCCGTTGCGCGATGCCGCAAGACAGGCCAAGGTACCTGAAAACCTTCGCTTCGGGAGAAATCGAGCATGTCTGGAACCTTCGTCATCGCGCAAGGCGGCGGCCCGACCGCCGTCATCAACCAGACGGTCGTCGGCGCCACGCTGGAAATCCGCAAACGCCATCCAGGCGCCAAGGTGCTGGGCTCGCTCCACGGCGTGCGCGGCATCCGCGACGGCAATTATGTCGATCTCTCCGCCATCCCCGAGGACAGGTTGCGGCTGATTGCCGGCACGCCGAGCGCCGCCCTCGGCTCGACCCGCGATAAGCCGGACGCCGCCTATTGCGAGGTCATCCTCAACGGCTTGAAAAAGGCCGGCGCCGACGCCTTCATCTATATCGGCGGCAACGACACCTCGGGCACGCAGCAGATCCTGACCGATGCCGCCGGCGGCTCGATCGCCTTCGTGCACGCGCCCAAGACCATCGACAACGACCTCGAGGAGAACGACCACACGCCTGGCTTCATCTCGGCGGCAGAATTCGTCGCTGGCGCCTTCCTCTCCGTCGACCTCGATTTCCGCGCCCTGCCCGGCATCTATGTCGGCATCGTCATGGGCCGGCATGCCGGCTTCCTGACCGCCGCCGCGGCCGCATGGCAGCTCGATCCCGACAGCGGACCGCATCTGATCTACGTGCCGGAGCGCGCCTTCTCGGCGAAGCGCTTCATCGAGGAAGTGCGCGAAAAGCTGGACCGCCACAAGCGCTGCATCGTCGCTGTCTCGGAGGGCGTCAGCACTGCCGACGGCAAGGCGCTGGTCGAAAGCCTGGTGCCGCCGGACAAGCTGGAGCGCGATCAGCACGGCAACGTCAAATTGTCGGGCAGCGACCTGCCGGCGGCGCTCGAACGGGCCTTGGCCGAGGGCCTGCCCGGCAAGCGCGCGCGGGTCGACGCGCTGGGCTACATGCCGCGCGGTTACGTCGGCGCGATCAGCGCCGTGGACGCCAAGGAAGCCTTCGACGCCGGCGCTTTCGCGGTTGCTGTCGCCGGCGAAGGCGGCGGCTCGGTCGCGCTGCAATATGACGGGTCGAAGACGGTGTTGAAGAAGGTGCCACTGAAGGCGGTGGCCGGCAAGACCCGCCACATGCCCGACGATTTCATGAAGCCGGACGCCAATCAGCTTTCGGAAGCCGGCATGGCCTACCTGAAGCGGCTGGTGCCGGAAAAATACAAGGTCGGCAAGCCGTTCATCTGATGGGCGGCGGCTCGATGCCCGAGCTTGAGGTTGGCGACTGGTTCGGCAAGGCGAAAGTCGATGCCGGCACGACGATGCTGACCGAGCCTTTCGTGCATGATTTCGTGCGCGCCAATATGTGGCATCTGAAGGGCCGCGAGGCGGATCTGCTGGTCGATACCGGCATGGGCATCCGTCCGCTGGCGCCTGAGATCGACACGCCGCCCGGCAAGCCGCTCATCGTCGTCGCCACGCACATCCATCTCGACCATGTCGGCTCGCTGCATGAATTCCCGCTGCGCCTGGGCCCGAAGATGAGCGCGCCGCGGTTCGACGCCATGAATGATGCCGTCACCTACGCGTACATGTTCCACAATCTCGACGGCGCCGTCTCGAAACTGCCGGCGCCGGATTGGAAGGCGGCCGATTACCGGATTCCCTCAGCACCGCTGACGCGTGCGCTCGACGAAGGCGACATCGTCGATCTCGGCGACCGCAAATTCCGTGTGCTGCATCTGCCTGGACACTCGCCGGATTCGATCGCGCTTTTCGACGAGGCCGATGGCCTCTTCCTCGCCGGCGATGCCATCTATGACGGCATGCTGATCGACGATCTGCCGGATTCGGACCGCACGGCCTATTGCCGCACCATGCGGCGCCTGCTCGACCTGCCGATCCGCATCGGCCATGGCGGCCATGGCCCGAGTTTTACCGGCCAGCGAATGCGTGAGATCGCCTCCGCTTATCTGCGTCGGAGAGAGCGGTTCGTAAGCGCTCTCTGAATTAAATCTTCGTAAGGTCATCCAAAGGCCCTGATTCAGGCCATTCCGCACCCTAAATCCTGATTGTCGATCCGGCCGGCTGCCATGCAAGGCGAGGCAGGCAATCCCGGTCGCCGACACGCCAACGGATGCGTGCTTCGAGACACATCCGGGGTGCCCGATCAACCTCTCGCCCGGACAGAAACGACCATGTCACCCATGAACATTCTTCGCAGACATCGCGTCGCGGCCCTGTTGGGCGCTGCGCTGATCATTTCTCCCGTTATTGGTTCCTTTGCCGAGAGCACGAACAACGCCGGATTGAGCAACGCCGTCGCCACCACGCAAACTCCCGCCGCCGGCGTTACCGCGCCTAACGGCTCCTTCGCTCCCATCGTTGCCACCACAAAGCCGGCAGTCGTAACAGTCACGACAATGATGAAGGGCCAGCCGGACGCCATGAGCGAGGGTTCGCCCTTCGACGGCAACTCGCCTTTCGACGACTATTTCCGGCAATTCTTCGGCGACCAGGGCATGCCGATGCCCAAGACGCCCCCTCAGCGGGCACCACGTAGCGAGGCGCTCGGCTCCGGCTTCATCGTCGGCGCGGATGGCACCATCGTCACCAACAACCATGTCGTCGACGGTGCAAGCTCGATCAAGGTGACGCTCGATGACGGCACCGAGCTTCCCGCCAAGCTCGTCGGCCACGACGCCAAGAATGACCTCGCGGTGCTCAAGATCAAGGCCGACAAGCCGCTGCCGACCGTCAAATGGGGCGATTCCAGCAAGCTGATGACCGGCGACCAGGTGCTGGCGATCGGCAACCCATTCGGCATCGGCACCACGGTTACCGCCGGCATCGTGTCGGCGCGCGGCCGCGATCTCCATAGCGGGCCGTTCGACGATTTCATTCAGATCGACGCGCCGATCAATCACGGCAATTCGGGCGGTCCGCTGGTCGACATCCATGGCAATGTGATTGGCATCAACACCGCCATCTACTCGCCCAATGGCGGCAGCGTCGGCGTCGGCTTCGCCATCCCGTCGGATCAGGCCCAGAAAGTCGTGGCCAAGCTGATGAAGGGCGGCGACATCGAATACGGCTATCTCGGTGTGCAGATCCAGCCGGTCACTCCGGATGTTGCCGGCGCCATCGGCCTCGACCATCCTGCCGGAGCCTTGGTTTCGTCGGTCACGCCGGGCTCGCCGGCGGCCAAGGCGGGCATTGAAGTCGGGGATGTGATCACCGGCTTTGGCGGCCAGGAGATCAAGGATCCGAAGGACCTGTCGCGCGCCGTCGCAGATGTCCCGCCCGGCAACAAGGAAACCGTCGACATCTGGCGTAAGGGCAAGGCGGTTCAGGTCTCCGCAGACGTCGGCCGCAACACCGACGAGGTGCAGACCGCCTCGAATGGCGAAGGCGGCAAGCCGTCAGCGGGCCAGGGCGTGCCGTCGCTCGGCCTCGGGCTGACCGATATCACTCCCGATATCCGGCAGGAGCTCAACCTTGCCGACAACCAGCACGGCGCCGTGATTGAGCGTGTCAATCCGGACAAGGCGGCTTCGGCGGCGGGCCTCCAGCCGGGAGACGTGATCATCGGCGTCGACCAGACGCCCGTAAAGAACGCCAGACAGGCGAACCAGGCGATCGCCGAGGCAGCCAAGTCGGGCAAGAAGTCGGTGCTGCTGCTTGTCGATCGCGGCGACCAGCAGATCTTCGTCGCAGTGCCTTTCGCGGCCGGCTGACGAGGGCCTCGACAGAGCCTGCCGGCGTCTGCGGCAGGCTCTGTCTGCAAGATTTCTGTTGCTCCCCAGAGCGTCTTCGAGAACACTCTCCGCGATCGACCAAATCCGGCGCAAGGGATGTCTCGATGGTTACGCGTGGCTTCTTTTCCGGACGGCGGCCTCCTTCCGACACCGACACGCGCATCCCGCCGGGCCAGTATCTGGAGCAGGGTTTCCCGGTTCTGTCGGCGGGGCCGACGCCGCGGGTCCGCACCGAGGACTGGTCCTTCACCTTGAAGCAAGGGCCAAAGCCGATCAAGAAATGGAACTGGGCCGAATTCAACGCGCTGCCGCAGAGCAAGATGACGCGCGACATCCATTGCGTGACGGCCTGGACCAAGTTCAACACGCCCTGGCAGGGCGTGATGATCGACGACATCCTCGCCGATGCCGGCATCGAGCCGCCGACGGCCTACACGCTGGCGCTGTCGTTTGACGGCTATTCCACCAATGTTCCGACCAAGGACCTCATCACCGGCAAGGCGATGGTGGCGCTGCTTTACGAAGGCAAGCCGATCACGCCTGATCATGGCGGGCCGGCCCGGCTTCTGGTGCCGCATCTCTATTTCTGGAAATCGGCCAAATGGGTGAACGGGCTGCAGTTCACCGAGCGCGACGAGCCGGGCTTCTGGGAGCTGCGCGGCTATCACATGTATGGCGACCCCTGGCGCGAGCAGCGCTATTCCAGTGACCCGTGAGGGGCGATTTATGAGCAGCAATCGATGAGCGCCGAGCCGTCGCCGCAATCGCCCTGGCAGGCAGCCACGATCACCCGCATCGAAAAGCGCACGCCACGCGTCACCAGCTTCTGGTTCCAGCCGTCGCGGCCCTTCGCCCATCTGGCCGGACAGCATGTCGAAGTCCGGCTGACGGCGCCGGACGGCTATCAGGCGCGCCGATCCTATTCCATAGCTTCGGCGCCCGAAGCAGGTGCCGTCGTCGAGCTCGCGATCGAGCGGCTCGACGACGGCGAGGTCTCGCCCTTCTTCCACGATGTCGCTGCCGTCGGCGACGAGATCGAGCTGCGCGGACCGCTAGGGGGCCATTTCATCTGGGAGGAGAGCGACGGCGGGCCGATCCTTCTGGTAGGCGGCGGCTCGGGCGTCGTGCCGCTGATGGCGATGGTGCGCCATCGCACGCTGCGCAACAAAGCGGTGCCCGTTGCGCTGGTGTTCTCGGCCCGGGTTTGGGACGAGGTGATTTTTCGCGACGAGCTGATCGGTCTCGACGATCGCCGCGTTGGTTTCGATCTGGTGCTGACGCTGACCCGCGAGCCGGCTAGGCGGCCGTCCGACTATTCCCGGCGCGTCGACGCCCGCATGATGGTGCAGGCCGTCGAGCGCCTGCCGAAGGCGCCGAGGCTCGCCTATGTCTGCGGCTCAAACGCCTTCGTCTCGGCCGCCGCTGATGCCCTGATTGGCGCCGGCGTTCCGGCGGGGATTATCCGCACCGAGCGCTATGGAGTTTGATACCGCCCGTCAGCCGGTCGGAGAGAATTTCGCCGAAACGAGCTGGAAAGGCAGCGCGCCATAGCTGGCGACGGCCTGCTCGTTGTCCCAGATGCGAAACTGGCGTGACGGCCGAGCCTCCAGCACCAGGGCCCGTCCCGCCCGCTCAAGCTTCACCTTGCCGCGAAAGCGCAGCATCCGCTCCCCGCCGGAGCGGCTGATCGCCATCGAGCGCAGCCGGGCCACGTGCCGGTCGCCCGCATTGATCTCCATCTCGATGCGTCGCCTGACCGGCGGGACGACGATGCGCACGATGAGTTCGAGCATCATCTCGCTGGCTTCGCCCTGCGGTCCGTCCAGGGGTTGCGAGAGCACAAATGCGGCAGGCTCGCCTATGGCCTTGGTCGTCACGGACTTGCCGCGCCACACGATGTCGGGCTCGGTCTGCTTCAGCCGGCCTTTCTTGCGCTGCAGGCGCAGCTGCTTTGCAAATCCCCGCGACAGCCAGGTCAGCGCGCCGAAATCGGTGCGCGGCTTGGCCTGCAGAACCGACGACAGCCGCGCCGCGCCGCGCCGGTCAGCCATGTCCACCACCTTGGCCAGCACGTCCTCCGGCACAGCGATGCCGATCTCCAGCGCAAGATAGGAAAGCGCCACCGCCGCGGCGACGGCGAGACTGCGCCTGGCGATGACATCGAGGAATATGGTCCAGTCGACAGTGCCGCCCTCGATGGCCACGGTGCAATCGACCAGCCAGTCGCTATGCGTATGTGCGTCGAGGCCGCCATGCGCGATGGCGAGCGCGATGCGGTCGGCGGCCGAGGGGACGACTACGCTGACGTCGCTGAATTTGGCGGCAATCGCGCGGCGCCAGATGGCGAGGTCGTCCTCGGTGTTCTGCTGCGACCCGTCATAGGCAAGCTGATGCAGGTCGATGTCGCCGTAATTGCCCTTGAAGAAATTCATCGAGCGCAGCGATCCCAGCCGTGCGCGCAGATATTGCGGGGAAACACCGCTGGCGATCTGCCAGCCGCGGTCGCGCAGCACATCGAAGGCCGGCTGCATATCGCCCGGCCGCACCAATATATCTATGTCATGCGCCACGCGCCCGCGCTGCGCGGCGGCATCGAGCGCGGTGCGGCTGGCGCCCTTGATCAACATCACCGTGCAGCCGGCATCGACCATCGCCTTCAGTGCGGGCTCGGCCTCGCGCATGGCCATGCGCGACTTCGTCCACAGCATCTTCTGCAGGCCGACCAGGCGCGGATAAGCGGCGTTGCCGGCAAGCTTGCGTCCGAACCTGTCGGAAATCGCGGCAAGCAACCGGTGTTCCCGGAAGGAGACGTGGTCGATGTCGTTCTCGTTCAGCCAGCCGGCGGCGCAAAGGCGCGCCGCCTCTTCGTCGGGCAGAAGTGCCGCCTTGAGCAACTGGTCGAGCGAGCCGGTCGGCCAGGACCAGCCATAGTCCGGAAAACGCCTGCCGATGCGACGGATCTTCGCCATCAGCGGGAGCTGGCTTTGCTTTGTGCCCGTCGCAGCATGGCCAGGCGTGCCACTTCCAGGTAACCGCGGTCGCGTGCCGCGTCGCGCCCATAGGACAGGCTCCCCGGCCTGATGCGCCGCAGCGCCAGGACATCAGGCATCATGTCGAGGACAAAACCGCTTTCCCGCGCGCGGGCGATCCAGTCGATCATCTCGCCGCGGCCGCCCGGCGGATCGATGATCGGGCCGACGCTCTCCGCGGTCTCCCGGCGCATCAGCATCGTCGAGCGCGACCAGCCGGGGGTTGCGGTCGGGGCCATTGCGTCGGGCTCTCCGTCGCGGAAGGCGCGCATATGGGTGAAGACCCCGGATACGCCGGGAAGCCGTTCGAGATGGGCAAGCTGCGCCGCGATCTTTCCAGGCAGCCAAAGGTCGTCGGCATCGAGCGTGGCCACGAAGGGCGTCGACAGCGCGGCGATGCCGCGGGTGGTCGCGCTGCCGGGTCCGGCATTGTCCTGGTGCAAAAGCCTGAGCGGCAGGTCGATGCCGCCGATCGCGCCGGCGAGATCGTCGGTCGAGCCGTCGTCGACCACCACGACCAGTTCGGGCCGCAACGTCTGCGCCGCCACCGATCGCAGCGTCTCCGCGATCGTGGCGCTGGCGTTGTAGGCCGGAATGACGACGCCGTATGCGCTCATGACATGAACGGCCAGTCCGCGAGTTTCTTCAGTTCGAAGATGCCTTCGATCGGCTTGAGCGAAGGGTTGGCCCTGCGCCGCTTCATCGACTTGTAGATCGCGCGCATGAACTCGCGCGACTGGACATCTTGCTGCCTTGTCATGTTGCCGGCGTGCCGCCGGTAATAAAGCGCCAGCGTGTCCGAAAGCGCGCATCGGGGGCCGACCTCGAAGCTGCGCAGCAGGAAGTCCGTATCCTCGGCCTGGACGAAGTCCTCGTCGAAAGCGCCGATCCGATCGACCAGACGGCGCGAGAAGATCGCCGCCGAGAGATGGATGCCGCGAACCGTGATGCTGGTGCTGTCGCGGGTCGGCTCCAGCGTCTCGTCGTCGATCCTGTCGACCAGCATCATCCTGGAATAGGTGAGCTCGAGAGAAGGATCGCGCCTGAAAAGGTCCAGATCCGCCGCGAAGCGCCCGGCCGGCGAGATGTCGTCCGAATCGAGAAAGGACACCAGTTCCGTCTCCGGCTTGAGCCGGCTGAGCCCGCTGTTGCGCGCCCGGGTCACGCCCATGTTTTCCTGCCGAAACAGCCGGATGCAAGATGCTTCGTCCATCATCGCGCGCACCGCTTGGGCCGAACCGTCGGTCGAGCCGTCATCGATGACGATGATGTCGAGATCGGCGGCGTCGCGCTGCCTGATGAGCGAACGCAATGCCGCAACGACATAGCGCTCGCGGTTGTAGACAGGCATGATCACGCTCAACTTCACCGGGCGCTCCGGACAAGGAAATCCGCAATCGTACCGGCGATTTCTCCTGGGCGTGACCCAAGCGAAATCCGGTAGCATGGCAGTAGCCGGGTCAGATCGCTGAAGAAGCGAAAACCGCTTTCGCGTTCGCCAGGCATCTGGGCGATGCCGGACGGCGCCAGCGCGATGATGGCATCCTTGCGCGAAATCGGTGCGATCGAACTTATCTTTCCGCCGCTGACATGTGGCACCAGCAACGCGCAAATGTCCAGACTCTCACCTACTGGCCGGGGCGCGATCTCGTGAATGTGGAAGGCATGCTTGCCTTGCCAGTTGAGCGGGCGGCCGGTTCCCAGTCGCCTTTCCAGCCCGAGCCGGGCGAAACCCGGCGGATCCTGCTTCAGGATCGAAAACAGCGGTCGCGCTGTCACACCGCCGGAAAGATCGATCAGCACGTAATCGTCACCGACGCTGTCCAGTCCGTTGAGCAGTCCTGCAACGACGGTTCCGGATTTTCCCGCACCCCCGGCGCCTGCCAGCAGCACGCCCCTGCCGTCGAGGCCCAGCGTGCCGGCATGGGCAAGGCGCATGCCGCGCGCGGCGTATTCCCAGTGCAGGAAGGCGCGCAGCGGCGACCCCTGCTCCCAAGGCGGAAACGCGTCGGGAGACCGCATCAACTGGACGCCGATCCGTCGGGCGGGATCGTAGACCTGCCAGAAATCCAGATCGTGGTAATGATGGCCGCGCAGCCCTGCCTCGGCGAGTTTCCGGGCAAAGCCGTGCTCGGTGAAATGCGCATCGCCCCAGCTTGCCGGTTCCGGCATGTCGCCGATGCCTGGATGGCCGATGAAGACACGGCATTGGCGGGAGTCCCGCGGATCGCCTTCGGCTTCGATGAAGGCCTGGCCAAGGGCATCAGCGAGCGCGCCGGGATCGAGATGCGCGATCAATTCCAGCCCTGGCAGGCGGACAGCACGCCGGACCGGAAACTGCACCGCCGCGCCTTCGGCAGCGGCGATGAGAAAGCGGGCATAGTCCGGCAGGGTCTCGAGCGTCACATGTGGCATGGTCTGTTCCGGCCGCCCTGACCCTTCGCCGGTTCAGGAAACCTGCTTGACAGCCGGCCAGCCGAGCGGCTCCTCGACTTCGTGGATTGGGTCGACGATGATCAAGTCGGCAAGGTCGTCATGGACGCTGACGTGGAGCGGTTCGCTCGCCGCCGCCAGCGCCGCCGGCAAATCGTCGGATGACGGCAGCGGCGTTGCGCTGGAAGGTGCCAGCAGCCCGAACTCGACCAGCTGCGTAATGAATGCCTCGATCGCGGCGGCGTCGATTCTGCCAGCGGCCGATCGGATCAGCGCTTCGGTGCCGACACCCGAGGACAGCGCCTGCCACACTTTGCTGCCGGAATCGGAGAAGCCGAAATATTTGCCGTTTGAGAGGTCGAGCACGACAGCTTCGCCGTCGAAAGATTCGAAGACGATGTCCCGGCTCGCAACGGCGTAGACGTCGGAAAGAGGCATGTCCTTGACCCCCACTCTACAATTCCGGCCGGCGGCTGCGCCGGTCGTAATCGTTGCCCTGACCCCAGGACAACGCCTGTAAACACTCGATCCTTGCTTGGCAAGGCAAGCCATAACGGCGCCATCTCGACCATTTGGCGTTCAATTCGCGGTTCGAGCCCCGATTTTTGGGCGCCGACAAGCAGGGCGACCGCGACCCTCCCGGCGCGAATACCCGCTGGCCTGCAGTCTGAACATGGTCATGGAGCGGGCCGAATCGGCCTGTGGAACCGGGGTATGATGGTTAATAGTATCGAAAAGTGACTATTAGGAGATTCTAAAATCGAACTGAACGGTTCGTTTCTGTTGACGGTGCGTGCAGGACCGTGTGAACGTTGGCGCTCCGATACATTTGGTGAGCCAACGGTCAAATCTGCATAAGTTATTGATTAAATGCGATAAAAATAAAGTCATAGGCATGCTTATCAAAACTTCAAGATGCGGAATCATGGTCCAGACGGAAAAACTTCGTGATTGGAATCCCGCCCTCGGCTCACCCAAATCAGCGCTGTCCGAACGACGCGATTTCATTCCCAAGACACGCCGCTAGACGGACTGAATAAAGATACTGGAGTAGCAAAAATGAAAAAGATTGTTCTCACTGCCGCAGCCCTTCTGGCAATTTCTGGCAGCGCCTTTGCTGGTAGCGACCATTACAACCCGAATGAAGCCAATCAGGCGGCGGCCAAGGTCGACTCGTCCTACACGGCTGCGGTCCGCCAGTCTGCGCCGGCCACCCAGCAGCCTGCCACGACGGGCGCCGACCACAACCTTTTCGGCAACAACTAACAGCCGACCTTTGAACCGGCGGCGGGCTCGCCCGCCGCATCGGTCGGACCACAAGATTCAGGAGCACTGAAATGAAGAAGATCGTTCTTGCCACGGCCGCCCTGCTGGCCGTTTCCGGCGCTGCTTTTGCGGGCAGCGACAATTACAACAACAGTGGCGTCAACCAGCCGGCCCCGGCGGTCGATACCGCCCCTACGTCATCGATCGGCACCGACTCGCCCGTCTACAAGTTGCTGAACTCGTCGCGCGACGTGCAGAAGTCGGCGCCTCAGGGTGCCGACCGCGACCACTTCGGCAACCGTTGATAGCCGACTGTGATTTGAAAGAGAGAGCGGCGGGCCAGGCCCGCCGCTCTCTTTTTTTGCCGGGAACGCCAGCGTGCCGATAGCGTCAGGCAGCCTTTGCTTCCTCGCGATGCAGCGTGAAGGAATGGCCGTCGGCGTCGAAGATGTGCAGATCGCCGGCGCCGGCGTTGAGCCGCAGCGTCTCGCCGCGCTTGACCTCGACATTGCCCGGCGGCTTGGCAACCAGCGGCAGGTCGGCGCGGCCGATATCGATATAGACGAGCTGAACCTCGCCGAGCTGCTCGATATAGTCGACCTTGCCTTCGAACAGAAAGTCCGCGCCTGTGGCAATCGCGAGATCCTCCGGCCGCACGCCGAAGCTGACCGCCGCGCCATTGGCCGAGGCCGGCGTCGCGATCGGCACCGTCGCCTTGCGGCCGCCGACATGGCTGACCACGGTCGGATTGCCGGCCTTCTCGATCTTTGCCGGCAATATGTTCATGGCCGGTGAGCCGATGAACTGGGCGACGAACAGGTTGCCGGGCCGCTTGTAGAGTTCCATCGGCGTGCCGACCTGCTCGATAACGCCTTCCTTCAAGACCACGATGCGGTCCGCCAGCGTCATCGCCTCGACCTGGTCGTGCGTGACGTAGATCATGGTGGTGTTCGGCATCGATTCCTTGAGCTTGGCGATCTCGATGCGGGTGGCGACGCGCAGTGCTGCGTCGAGATTCGACAACGGCTCGTCGAACAGGAACACCTTCGGGTTTCGCACGATGGCGCGGCCGATGGCGACGCGCTGGCGCTGGCCGCCCGACATCGCCTTGGGCAGGCGGTCGAGATATTTGGTCAGTTGCAGGATCTCCGCCGCCTGGCGCACGCGCTTGTCGATCTCGGCCTTGCTTTCCTTGCCGATCTTCATCGAGAAGGCCATGTTGTCGTAAACCGTCATATGCGGATAGAGCGCATAGGACTGGAACACCATGGCGATGCCCCGCTTCGACGGCGGCACGTCGTTCACCACCTCGCCGTCGATCTTCAGCTCGCCCGACGTGATCTCCTCGAGGCCGGCGATCGACCTCAGCAAGGTCGACTTGCCGCAACCCGACGGCCCGACGAAGACGATGAACTCGCCTGATTTGATATCGAGGTCGATGCCGTGGAGAATGTTGAGGTTGCCGTATGATTTCTTCACCTGGTTGAGCGTGACATCGGCCATTTTTTTCTTCTCCCGTTGATCCCTGTTTTAGAAGTTCAGTCGATGCGTCCGAACCAGGCGCCGTAGCCGCCGAGGCGGACCGGCCCGGTGCCAGTCTGTCCCGAAAAGCCGTGCCCGGGCAAGGGTTGCAGCGCACCTTTGCCGAGATCGACCTCGGAGGGCTTGCTGCCGAGATTGAAGGCGCAGACGATCCGCTCATTGCCCTCGCGGCGCGTGAAGGCGACGGTGTCGCCATCGCTTTCGATAAAGTTGATGTCGCCCTTGGTCAGCGCCGGATGCTGGCGCCGGAAGGCGAGGAAGCGGCGGTAATGTTCGAGCAGCGAGCTTGCCTCGCCCTGCTGCACGTTGACCGCCTGCGACAGGTGCTTGCCCGGCACCGGCAGCCACGGCTTGGCGGTCGAGAAACCGCCATTCTTGGCGGCCGCGTCCCAAACCATCGGCGTGCGGCAGCCGTCGCGACCCTTGAACTCCGGCCAGAACCGGATGCCGTAGGGATCCTGCAGGTCCTCGAACTTCAGCTCCGCCTCGCCAAGGCCGAGCTCTTCGCCTTGATAGATGCAGACCGAGCCGCGCAGCGACATCAAAAGCGCCGAGATCACCTTCAGATAGGCGGTCGGATCCGCCTCGTTGGCGGCCCAGCGCGAGGCGACCCGCATCACGTCATGGTTGGAGAAGGCCCAGCACGACCAGCCGTCGCTGGCGACCGTGCCGAAGGCCTCCAGCACCGCGCGCGCTTTCGCCGCGCTGATCTTCTCCGGCGCCAGGAAGTCGAAGGAATAGCACATATGCACGCGCTTGCCGTCGGCGGTGTAGGCGGCGACCACCTCCAGGCCGCGCTGGGAATCGCCCACCTCGCCGACGGCCGCCTGCGCCGGATATTCGTCCAGAAGCGCGCGGAAGCGCTCCAGGAAGCCGAGATTCTCCGGCCGGCTCTTGTCGTAGATGTGGTCCTGATAATTGTAGGGATTGACCGCCGGCGCCGTCTGGTCGTTGCGCTGTTCCGGCGGCAGCGGCGGATTGTCCTCCAGCCCCTGGCTGTGGAAGTAGAAATTGATCGTGTCGAGGCGGAAGCCGTCAACGCCGCGCTCCAGCCAGAAGCGGGTGATGTCGAGCAGCGCGTCCTGAACTTCTGCGTTGTGGAAGTTGAGGTCGGGCTGCTCGGCCAGAAAATTGTGCATGTAATATTGCTGGCGGCTGGTGTCCCACTGCCAGGCCGAGCCGCCGAAGATCGACAGCCAGTTGTTGGGCGGCGTGCCATCGGGTTTTGCGTCCGCCCACACATACCAGTCGGCTTTCGGATTGTTGCGGCTGGAACGGCTTTCCTTGAACCAGGAGTGGATATCGGCGGTGTGCGACAGCACCTCGTCGATCATCACCTTGAGCCCCAGCCGATGGGCTTCCGTCACCAGCGCGTCGAAATCGGCGAGCGTTCCGAACATCGGGTCGACGTCGCAATAGTCCGACACGTCATAGCCGAAATCCTTCATCGGCGATTTGAAGAAGGGCGAGATCCAGATGGCATCGACGCCGAGCGAAGCGATATAGGGCAGGCGCTGAACAATACCCTTCAGGTCGCCGATGCCGTCGCCGTTGGAGTCCTGATAGGAGCGCGGGTAAATCTGGTAGATCACCGCGCCCCGCCACCAGTCGCGGTCGACGGCCGGGTCTGGCTGCGACGTCGCCTTCAAAGCCGATTGCATGTCTTCAACCTCCTTTCACCGAGCCGGCAAGCAGCCCGCGGACGAAATAGCGCTGCAGCGAGAAGAACACGAACAGCGGCACGATGATGGTGATGAACGCCGATGTGGTCAGGATCTCCCACTTGCCGCCGCGCGAGCCGAGCAGCGCGTTGAGCTTGGCCGTCAGCACGATCTGATCGGGCGCCGTGCCGAGGAAAACCATCGCCACCAGCAGATCGTTCCATACCCACAGGAACTGGAAGATGGCGAAGGAGGCAAGCACAGGGAAGGACAGCGGCAGCACGATCTTGACGAAGATCTCGAAGTCGCTGGCGCCGTCAATGCGTGCCGATTCCATGATCTCGCGCGGCAGGCCGGCGATATAGCTCCTCAGCAGGTAGATGGCGAAAGGCAGGCCGAAGCCGGTATGTGCCAGCCATATGCCGAGATAGGTCTTGGACGGCACGCCGAAAAAGGCGCCGACCCCGTTATAGAGCCTGAGCAGCGGGATCAGCGACATCTGCAGCGGAACTACCAGAAGGCCGATGATCACCGCGATCAGCAGCGGCCGTCCGGGAAAGCGCATCCAGGCCAGTGCGTAGGCTGCGAAGGCTGCGATCAGGATTGGGATGATCGTCGCCGGGATGGTCACCGTCAGCGAGTTCATGAACGAGCGGCCGATGCCTTCGGAAAACAGCACCGAATCGTAGTTGTCCGTGGTGAATTTCGGCGGCGCCGAGGAGGCGAAATAGACGCGCTGGCCGCGGTCGCCCTCGAAGGCCTTCGGTGACGACAGCACGAAGCCGCCGTCGGCATTCATCTGCAGCGTGACGCCGTCATCGAGGTCGGCAACCGATCCCGCCTTGTACTGCGTCGGCGCGGAGGACTTGACGCCGAAGGCGCTGATCTCGCGCTTGGGGCCATCGCCGAAGATATTGCCCTCGATGACGTATTTGCCGTCCTTCTGGGTTTGGGCCGACGCGCCCGGCAGCCGTCCCGCCTCGCTCTGGCTGGAACTGGCGAAGGAGTTCCACCAGCCGGAGGCGACGATCTGGTCCTTGTCGCGCAGCGACGAGACGAGGATGCCGAGGGTGGGAATGGTCCAGATCGCCACGAAGACGAGCACGGCGATATGGACGCCGAAGCGGCCGACAAAGGACTTTCCGGTCTTGGTCGCCATATCAGTGCCCTCCCGTCTCTTTGTTGGCCTGGCGGATGTTCCAGACCATGATCGGGATGACCGCGATCATGATGATGATGGCGATGGTGGCGCCGCGGCCGAAATCGCCGCCGCCGCGGAACATCCAGTCGAACATCAGATTGGCGAGCACCTGTGTATTCCACTGGCCGTTGGTCATGGTCAGCACGATGTCGAACACTTTCAGCACCAGGATGGTGATGGTGGTCCACACCACGGCGATCGTGCCCCAGATTTGCGGCACCATGATCTTCCAGAAGATCTGGAACGGGTTGGCGCCGTCGATTACGGCCGCTTCCAGCGTCTCTTCCGGAATGCCGCGTAGCGCCGACGACAGGATGACCATCGCAAAGCCGGTCTGGATCCAGATCAGGATGATCATCAGGAAGAAATTGTTCCAGAACGGCAGCGATATCCAAACCTGCGGCTGGCCGCCGAAATATTGGATGATGGCGTTGAGCAGGCCGATCTGCACCTGGCCCTCGCCGCGATACTCGTAGATGAATTTCCAGATCACGCTGGCGCCGACGAAGGAGATCGCCAGCGGCAGGAAGATCAGGCTCTTGGCGATGGTGCCCCACCAGATCTTGTCGGTGAGCACGGCGATGATCAGGCCGAGGAAGGTGCAGGCAGCCGGCACCACGGCCAGCCACAGGATGTTGTTGAAGATCGAATTGCGCAAATCATGATCGCTGACCGCCCATTCATAATTGGCGAGCCCGACGAAATTGGTGCCGCCGCGGTCGAAGAAGGAGAGCCACAGCGTCGCGATCACCGGGTAGATCAGGTAGATGGCTAGGATGATCATCGCCGGGCCGACGAACAGCCAGGGCCGCACCATTCCCTGCCGGCGCAAATTGTCGACGGCGGCGGTGCCCGAGACGCCGCGTGACGGGAAGACGAGATCGAGCAGTTTGTTGGCGCCCCAGAAATAGGCGACACAGCCGCCGACGCCGATGATGATGACGAATATGGCCGAGAAAATCTGAGCCGCCATGGGTTCCTCTCCCTGCGCATGACCGGCCGGCCGAGGCTGGCGATCGGATGCACCGACTTTCGGTTATTCGGAACAATCGAAACGCGAAGGCTTCCGGCGCGGACCGCCGGTCGGACCCGGGCCGTAGCCCGGGTCCAGTAGGAGAATTAGGAAGATTTCAGGATGCTATTTGATGCCGTCCCAGCTTTTCTGGATGTCGGCGGCGACGTCCTGCGCGGACTTGCCGCCCACCAGGTCGACCATGCCGGTCCAGAACGAACCCGCGCCGATCTTGCCCGGCATCAGGTCGGATCCGTCGAACCGGACCGTCGTGGCGCCGACCAGGATCTCGCCCTGCTTCTTCAGCGCGTCGCTGCCATAGGCCTCCTTGTTGGCCGCCTTGAAGGGGGTGACGAAGCTCTTCTGCGCCATCCACAATTCATGCGCGAGCGGCATCTCGAGGAACTTGATGAACTCGCGCGAGGCCTTGGAATCCTTGGTGATCATCACCAGCGTGCCGGCCACTTCCAGCGGCGTGCCCAGTTCCGGCTTGGAGGCGTAAGGCGGGTAGGGGAAGAAGTCGGCGTCCTGGCCGAGCTTCACGTTTTCCGGGAAGAAGGAGGGGATGAACGATGCCTGGTGGTGCATGTAGCACTTGGGCGGCACGGTGAAGAGGCCCTTCGGGCTGTCGCGGAAGTCGGTCGCCGCGACCGCCTTGGCGCCGCCGTCCACCATCTTGTCGTCGGTGGCGATCTTGCCGAAGATGTCGATGGCGTTGACAACGGCCGGGTCGGTGAACGGAATCTCGTTCTTCACCCACTTGTCGTAGACTTCCGGCGGCTGCGTCCTCAGCATGATGTCCTCGACCCAGTCGGTCGCCGGCCAGCCGGTGGCGCCGCCCGAACCCAGCCCGATGCACCAGGGCTTGCCGCCGTCGGCGACGATCTTCTTCTCCAGATCGGCGAGTTCTTCTTGGGTCTTCGGCACCTTGTAGCCGGCCTCGTCGAAATTGTCGGGCGAGTACCAGACGAGCCCCTTCACGTCGATCTTGTAGGGAAAGGCATAGAAGCCCGATTTGCCGTCCTTGCCCGTATACGTGCCGAGCTTGGCCCAGGAGTCGCCGGCGGCGTAATTTTCCTTGATCCAGGCCGCGACGTCGTCGCCCAGCGGGGTCAGCACGCCCTTGGAAGCAAGATCCTGGATGAGGCCCGGCTGCGGCAGGACGGCGATGTTGGGCGGGCTGCCGGCCTGGGTGTCGATGACGATCTGCTGCTCATAATTCTCGGACGAGGAATATTTCACCTCAGCGCCGGTCGCTTCCTGGAAATAGTCGAGAACGGATCGGACAAGCGCCTCGTCCTCGCCGCGCCACGGCCCGAAGATCGTCAGCGTCTCGCCCTTGAGGTCGACCTTCTTGAGGTCGTCGTAATTGGCCCAATGAAATTTCGAATCCTCGCCCGGCTTGAACTTCAGTTCGGCTTGCGCCGGCAGGCTGAGGGTGAGTGCCGCGAATGCCGCACCCAAGAGAAGCATTTTCTTCATCGCAAGTCCTCCCAGTGATCACAAAAAGGACGAAACCTCCATTTCGTCCGCCGACGCCGCGGAACTGTGACTCAGCGAAAGGGCAACCGCAACCTTTCGAAGAGACTTCCAAAGCGCTTTGGCTATTTTGATCTCGCCATTGAATCGCCTTGGAGTCAAGTGGGCGACGTCATTAATCGATTTAAATAGGAGAAGATTAAGCGAAAAAAGTGCAGCGCAGCATGCTTTTTTGGCGCTGCAGCAGCAATTTTGCTTCAAACGACGCTGTCTGGCCTCTAAGGTCGTCCTGCTTGATGATCTCGCCAACAATCGTCAGATCGATTCAAAATTGAAAGCGCTTTGAGGCGGGAGGCCTCCGATGAACCTCAAGCAGCTGTCGCATATGCTGTCGCTCTCGCAGACCACGGTGAGCCGGGCGCTGAACGGCTACCCAGAGGTCAACGAGGAGACCCGGCGCCGGGTTATGGACGCCGCCAAGCGCCATGGCTACCGGCCCAACCCCAGCGCGCGCCGGCTCGCCACCGGCAAGTCGGGAATGATCGGCTATGTGCTGCCGACCGGGGCCGCCGTCGACATCGATCCGCACTTCGTCGAATTCCTCTCCGGCCTCGGCGACTATGCGCGTGCGCACGAGCTCGACCTTGTGCTTTCGCCCGCCGACGCCGACGACGAGGAAACGACCTACCGGCGCATCGTCGCCAACCGCCAGGTCGACGCCGTCTACCTGTCCGCGCCGCGGCCGGCCGACAAGCGGCTGGCGCTGGTCAACACGCTGGGCATCCCTTTCATCGTCCACGGCCGCAGCGAGGGCTTCGATTTCGACTATCCCTATCTCGACATCGACAATGAGGGCGCCTTCCACGAAGCGTCGAGGCTGTTGATCCAGCTCGGCCACAAGCGCCTGGCGCTGATCAACGGCAACGAGCGCGAGACCTTCGCCATCCACCGTGAGCGCGGCATGCGCCGCGCGCTTGCCGCGAACGGGCTGGCGCTCGGCGAGCGCCACATCCACTCCGTGGCGATGACCGAGGAAAATGGCTACCGCGCCGCTCGCCGCCTGCTCGAGGAGGTTGAGCCGCCGACGGCGATCGTCTGCTCCAGCCTGATCATGGCGCTGGGTGTGGTGCGCGCCGTGCGCGATCTCGGCCTCACCATTCCGGGCGACCTCTCGCTGGTCGCCCATGACGACGTCTTCCCCTGGCTGCGGCCGGAGAATTTCCCGGTGCCGCTGTCGACGACACGCTCCTCGATCCGCCTCGCCGGCGCACGTGTCGCAGAACGGCTCGCGGCGCGGATATCGGGGTTGGAAGAGGGGGCTCGCGGTGAGGTCTGGCCGGTAGATCTGATCGTCAGGGGATCGGTGGCCGGAGCGCCGATATAGGCGCCTAATCCAACAGCTTCGCCACTGACTCATTCCGGGCAACTGCCGTGGGACAACGGTCAGCCTTCGGCTGCTCCTGATATTGGACGGTGACAACCGGTAAGCCAGAACCGTCAACCAGTCCTTCCGGATGCGCCATTTGCCGACATTCCCATTCACCGAAGCGGATCCAGTCCAGTACCCCGGTCCTCCGCCGAAGGCTTCGGAGGTGGTGATCGTCGGCGGCGGGATCATCGGCGTAACGACGGCCCTCATCCTTGCTTCCCGAAACATTCCGGTGACGCTGCTGGAAAAAGGCCGCGTTGCGGCCGAACAGTCCTCCCGCAATTGGGGGTGGATCAGAAAGCAGGGACGGGACGCGGATGAGCTGCCGATCGTCATCGAGGCCATTCGCCTATGGCGGCAACTGGCCGAGGAATGCGGCGAGGACATCGGGCTCAACCAGACAGGCGTGACCTACCTGGCGAACGCCGACAAGGATATGGCCAAGTTCGAAGAATTCATGAGGATCGCCGCGATCCATGAGCTCGACACACGCCTCCTGGGCGTCGACGAGACCGCAAAACTCATCACCGGCATGTCGCGCAGGTTCAAGGGCGCGATGACGACGCCCTCCGATATGCGCGCGGAACCTTGGTTGGCGGTGCCTGCGTTAGCCAGGCTTGCCGTGCGAAAAGGCGCCAGGATCGTGGAGAATTGCGCGGCGCGCACCCTCGAGATCGCAGCCGGCAGGATCAAGGGCGTTTGGACCGAGGCGGGATATATCGAGACCTCAACCGTGCTGGTCGCGGGCGGCGCCTGGTCGTCCCTGTTCCTGGCGAGACATGGCGTAGCCATCCCCCAGCTCAGCGTCCGCGTAACCGTGGCCGCAACGGAGGCCTTGCCCGAGGTCTATGCGGGCGCGGCCGCCGACGACCACATCGCTTTCCGGCGCAGGCAGGATGGCGGATATACGCTCGCCGCGGGCGGCAGCCACTTGCTTTATTTGGGTCCTCACGCATTCCGGCACTTCACCCAATATCTTCCCGCCCTCTGGGACAATCCCTTCGGAACGCGCTATTTCCCCTTCGCGCCGCCAGGCTACCCCGACGGCTGGTCGACGCCGCGCGATTGGGCGCCGGATTCAGAGAGCCCTTTCGAGAGAATGCGGGTGCTCAACCCAGCCCCTGAGCCGGCAAAGCTTCGTTCGAGCGAGCGCAATTTCAAGCAGCTTTTTCCACAGTTCGAGAAAGCCCGCTTGAAGCTCGGCTGGGGCGGCATGATCGACGCCATGCCCGACGTCGTCCCCGTCGTGGATCGGGTCCAGGCGATCGGCGGTCTTTTCGTCGCGACAGGAATGAGCGGCCACGGCTTCGGCATCGGGCCTGGCATCGGCCGCGTCGTCTCCGACATGATCCAGGGGAACGACACCGGCCACGACCTCAGCCGTTTCCGGCTGTCACGCTTCTATGATGGAAGCCCTGTCCGGTTGGGGCCGGCGCTATGATCCCTCTCGCCCTCACCTTGAACCAATTTCACTTGATGGACGCTTCTAGGATGCCGTCTCAGCCGCCATGCGTTGAGAGATATAATTAATATAATATATCCGGATAGAGCCAAGAAACTCCAAAGATAATCGCCTATGGCGGTCAAAGACAATATGACTATAGATGCGATTCCGGTCACGATGTAGTACAATATCGAGGACCAGACGTATCTCTCCATCTGAGAGCTGCTCATCCACCAGCCTCGCTGTAATAATCTAAATTCGTAATTCGCCGGCGGTCGATAGCACTACTCCTTCGCCGCTCCGGCGGCCTTGATATCGATCAACCCATAGCCGAAATCACTGTCCCGCCCCTTCGGCCCCAGATCCTTGGCCGTGGCCGCCAGCGCCTTCTCGATGTCGTCGGCAGAGCGGTCGGGCGCGGCGTGGATCAGATTGGCGATGGCGCCGGACACGATCGCGGCGGCGAAGGAGGTGCCGGTGACGACGTCCGAGCCGGCGCCGCTCGGCGCCACCATCTCGACGCCCGGCGCCGAGATGAAGACATAGGCGCCGCGGTTGGCCTGCGGCATCAGCCCGTCCTTGGCGTCGGTGGCGGTCACCGCGATCACGCCGTCGAAGGCGGCCGGATAGCCATAGGGCGCTTTCGGGCCGTTGTTGCCAGCGGCGGCCACCAGCACCATGCCCATCGCCCGCGCATTGCGGCAGGCGGTGCCGAGCAGGTCGTTCTTCGGGCCGACGAAGCTCATATTGATGATGCGCACATTCTGCTCCGCCGCCCAGTCGAGCGCCGACAGGATGACGTCCATGGTCGACTTGCCGCCTTCGAAGGCGCGCGCGTGATAGATTTTCGCACCCGGCGCCATGCCTTCCAGCGGACCGACACCGGCGATAAGCCCGTCGACAGAGGTGCCGTGGTCGCGCTTCTCGATCGGCACATTGGGCATGGCGTCGTATTGGCCGGCAATCACGCCGGCGAGCGCGGGATTGGTGTCGTCGATGCCGGTGTCGATGACGGCGATGCGCACATTCTCGCCGCTCGCCTCTTTCGAATCGAGCGCGATGCGGTCGAAGGCATAGTTCACGATGCCGGCCGCCTGCTGCAGCGTGTAGATATGGTTGGGCTCGCGGCGCCGCGTGCGGCCGTCGGCTGCGAGCTGCGCCAGCACGACGCCGACCGGCCGCCCGTCGGTGATGCCGAAGCGCACCACGGTGGTGCCGAGCAGCCGGGACTGGCGCTGCGAGCGCACCTGCAGGCCAAAGGAATTGGCGATCTGCTGCACCACGCCGGCATCGCCCTCGACCGTCACCAGCACCTCGTCGGGCACGAATTCGCCGCTGATCGCGCGCGGCGGTTCGGCAAGGTTGAGGCCCTGCGGCACCGTGACGGGCCCGCTCGGCGTTGGAGCGGGTGGCGGCGTGGTGCTGGAACCGTTCGATGACGACGTTCCGTTGGACGGTGCCGGCGTTTGCGGGGCCGTGGGCGCCGGCGGGTTCGGGAACAGATCGACGATCAGCGCCGGCAGGAACACCGCGCCGCCCTTGGCTGCGTCCTTGCTCCTACCGCCATCTGCGCCGCCGCTGTCCTTGTTGCAGCCGCCACCGGCCGCCGTCGTGCGGTCCAGGCAATCGAGCTGTTTTTGCGTCAGGTTCGGATCGTTGGTCTGCGCGGAGGCAGGCGCGGCGACAAATGCCGCCGCCGCAAGGAGCGCCGCATGCAGAATGACCGCCTTAGCCGCCATCGGCCGGTTTCCTTCCCTGCACCACAGCCTCCGCGAAAGGCTGGGCGGCAATAAGGCCGACGAGCTTGTCGTAATCGGCCGCCGTGCTGGCCGGAATCGTCAGGTGGAACACGCCGTCCGCGGTCGGGCCGCCGGCGATCTTCAACCCATTCTGGCCGAGGAAGGCGGCGATATCGGCCATCTTCGCATCCGGCTTGAACTTGACCAGCGCGAAAGGCAGCTTCGCCAGATCGTCCTGAGCGCCGGCCACCTCGAAGTCCTTGCCCTTGCCGCCCGGCTGTTCGAAGGACTGCACGATGACCAACGCAAGCAGCGCCGCGGCAGCCGCCCAGGCGACACCGGCAGGCATTGCCGTCACCCGGCCGAAGACTCTTGCCAGCCAGGATTGGCCGGGTGTGCGCACCGGACCGGCCTCGGCGTCCAGCGCCTTGGAGAAGCGGGAGAACGCGTCGGCGGGCGGCCGGATCGCCTCGTTGGCGGCTGCGGTGCCGGAGAACTCGGCCTCCGCTTCGCCAAGCGCATTCATCGCCGCCGGATCGGTGGCCAGCCACTCCTCGACGGCCTCCAGCTCGGCGCCTTCCAGCGAGCCGTTCAGGTAGAACGGCAGCAGCGTTTCCATCTCGTCGCGACGCGACATCTTTTCAGCGGCGCTCATGGCCAACCCCTGTCGTAACCGGCGGCCTTGAGGGCTTCGCCGAGTTTCTTGCGGGCGTAGAACATCCTGGTCTTGACGGTCGCGACCGGGATGTCGAGCACCTCGCCGATCTCGGTCACCGACTGGCCATGATAATAGGCAAGGTCGATCACCGTGCGGTGTTCTTCCGGCAGGGCATCGACGAAGCGCCGCAAGGCGGCGGCCTTGTCTTCCTTCATGGTCACGACTTCCGGCGTGTCGGCGCCGTCGGGAACTTGCGCCGCGTCGTCGTCGTCGATCCAGTCTTCCTTCTTCTTGCGCAGCATGGATAGCGCCTTGAAGCGGGCGATGCCGAGCAGCCACGTGGAAACTTCAGAGCGGCCCTCGAAACTGGGCGCCTGTTTCCACAGCTCCAGGAAAACCTCATTCGTGATATCGTCGGCCATCATTTCCGATCCCGTCTGGCGCGCCACGAAGCGGTAGATCCGCGCGTGGTGACGCATGAACAGGAGCCGGACGGCGGCCCGGTCGCCCTTCGCGACCCGGTCTACAAGCGCGCGATCGGTTTCCGTCGCCGCATTCATGGCCGGTCGAGCCGCCTGGCTCCTCGAAGCTCTGTCGCTGATCGGTCCAAAAAGGTTCACCCTCCGCCAAGGATTCTTTGGAGGCTAACTGAAGAGCGGGGAGGTTGCCAGTAGGGACGCCTTTCCTTCTCCCCTTGTGGGAGAAGGTGTCGCCGAAGGCGACGGATGAGGGGTGCTCCAGGGAAAGCCGACGTCTCACTCCGCTGGAACACCCCTCATCCGTCTCGGCGCTGCGCGCCGATCCACCTTCTCCCACAAAGGGAGAAGGAAAGGCCGCTTTAACCCAAAAACGCCTTCGCCTTCATCGTCTCCGGTATCGTCACGCCAAGCCGGCTCAGCACTGTTGGCGCGAGCTGCAGCTGGTCGAGCAGCGTGTCGGCTTCAGGTCCCTTCGCGGGTCCGAAATAATAGAGCGCGAAATCCTGCATCTCGTCGTCATGGCCGCCATGGTGGCCGCGATCGGTCTGGCCATGATCGGCCGTCACGATCACTTCATAGCCGGCCTGGCGCCATTGCGGCAGGAAGGCGGCGAGCATGCCGTCCATCGCGTAGCAGGCATGATCCATCTCGTGGCAGTCTTGGCCGAAGCGATGGCCCATCGAGTCCAGCGTGCAGGTGTGCAGGATGCCGTAGTCGATGCCATGGCGTTTGGTCAGCATCGTCAGCGTCGCGAACAGGTCGACGTCGCTTGGCGTCATCTGGTTCTTGAGATTGTAGCCGGTCATGGTGTGGAAGCGGCCATGCGTGATCGGCCCGCTTGGCTCGTCGAACTCCATGTCCTCGACAAGATCGAACGGATACGAACGGAAGAATTCCGACCAGTAGGAGTGGGTCACAGCGCCCGTCTTGCCGCCGGCCTTGCTCACTTCCGAAAAAATGTCCGGCTGCGTGACGCGAAAGCGGTTCTCATTGGATACAATGCCGTGCACCTGCGGCGTGACACCGGTGTGGATCGAGGCGTAACAGCAGGCGGAGGTCGACGGCAGCACCGAGCGCATCTTCCACACCTGCGCCTCGCCCGATTGCGCCCAGCCTTCGAGATTGCCCATCAGCCGGCGCCAGTTCCGGTAGGGCACGCCGTCGAGGATGATGAGCAGCAGTTTGGATTTGAGCGGCACGGAACGTCCCTGTGCGTGTTCTTCGAAACGAAAACGCCGCGTGTGGCACGGCCAAGCGGCGCTGCTTTTAGATAGCCTGATATCAGGCGTTCAGCCAGCACTGGCAGAGAGCGTAGCCGTCCATCATCTCGCCATGGGATTCTTCACCCAGCCACTGACCTTTCTTGGTGTTGGCGGCGCCGCAATTCCGTGCAAAAGCCGCTTAACAGCTCTGCCGGAATTGCGTCAGTTGCCGGCGCTTTCCATGCGCCGTCCCTTGATGGCCTTCTCCAGCCAGCCGATTTCCATTTCGGGAACGGAGGACAACAGAAGGTCGGTGTAGGCGTCGAAGGGTGGCGTCAGCACCTTGCTTTTGGATCCGTAGCGCACCACCTCGCCGCGATACATCACAGCGATCGAATCGGCGATCGACTTAACCGTCGCCAGATCGTGGGTGATGAAAAGGTAGGCCACCTTCTCGATCTGCTGCAAGTTGAGCAGCAGCTTGAGGATGCCGTGGGCGACCAGCGGATCGAGCGCCGAGGTCACCTCGTCGCAGATGATCAGCTTCGGCTTGGCGGCGAGCGAGCGGGCGATGCAGACGCGCTGCTTCTGGCCGCCGGAAAGCTCGGCCGGATAGCGGTCGACGAAGCCCTTGCCCATCTCGATCTCGTCGAGCAGCTCGGCGACGCGCTTGTCGCGCTCGCGGCCCTTCATGCCGAAATAGAACTCCAGCGGCCGGCCGATGATGGTGCCTACCGTCTGGCGCGGATTCATCGCCACGTCGGCCATCTGGTAGATCATCTGCAGCTGGCGAAGGTCCTCCTTCGGCCGGTCGGCGAGTCTGTTGGCAAGCGTGCGGCCGTCGAAGACAACGCTACCTTTCTCGGGCGGCAAGAGACCGGTGATGGCGCGCGCCAGCGTCGATTTGCCGGAACCGCTCTCGCCGACCACGGCCAGCGTCTGGCCCGGAAAGATGTCGACCGAAACGTTCTTCAGCACCTTGACGTGGCCGCCGCCATAGGCGGCCGTCACGTTCTTCACCGACAGCATTGGCGTCGTGCCCGGCTGCTGTTCCTGGTGTTCGATCTGATGCACCGAGACCAGGGCGTTGGTGTATTCCTGGCGCGGCTCCTTGATGATCTGGCGGGTGCCGCCCCATTCGACCAGCCGGCCGTGACGCAGCACCATGATCTCGTCGGACACCTGTGCCACGACGGCTAGATCGTGGGTGATGTAAAGGGCCGCGACATGGGTGTCGCGGATGGCATCCTTGATCGCTGACAGCACGTCGATCTGCGTCGTCACGTCGAGGGCCGTCGTCGGCTCGTCGAAGACGATCAGGTCCGGCTCCGAGCACAACGCCATCGCCGTCATCACGCGCTGCAGCTGGCCGCCCGACACCTGGTGCGGGAAACGCTCGCCGATCGTTTCGGGGTTGGGCAGGCTGAGCTTCCTGAACAGGGCGACGGCGCGTTTCTCGGCCTCGGCGCGGGTAGCGGTGCCGTGCAGGAGCGTGGCCTCCACCACCTGGTCCATCAGTCGGTGCGCCGGATTGAAGGCCGCCGCCGCCGACTGGGCGACATAACAGACTTCGCGGCCGCGCAGCTTGCGCAGGCCTTCCTTGCCGCCTTTCAGTATGTCGCGGCCGTTGAGGATGACCTCGCCGCCGGTAATCCGAACGCCGCCGCGGCCATAGCCCATCGACGACAGGCCGATGGTCGACTTGCCGGCGCCGGACTCGCCGATCAGCCCAAGCACCTTGCCCTTCTCCAGCGTCAGCGAAACGTCGTGGACAAGCGTGATGGTTCTCGGTGCTTCGCCCGGCGGATAGACCGTCGCTTCGATGCGCAGGTTGCGGATGTCGAGGAGAGGACCGGACTTTGCTTTGCCGTCAACCATCAGCCGCGTCCTCCCTTCAGGCTCGTCGTGCGATTGAGCACCCAATCGGCGACGAGATTGACCGAGATCGCAAGTGCCGCGATCGCCGCCGCCGGGATGAGCGCCGCCGGAATGCCGAACACGATGCCGTCCTTGTTCTCCTTCACCATGCCGCCCCAGTCGGCATCCGGCGGCTGCACGCCGAGGCCGAGGAAGGACAGTGTCGACAGGAACAGCACAGCATAGATGAAGCGCAGCCCGAGTTCCGAGACCAGCGGCGACAGCGCATTGGGAAGGATCTCGCGGAAGATGATCCAGCCGCTGCCTTCGCCGCGCAGCTTCGCTGCCTCGACATAATCCATGACGTTGATGTCGACGGCGACCGCGCGCGACAGTCGGTAGACGCGGGTCGAATCGAGGATGCCCATGACCAGGATCAGCGTCACCAGGTTCGACGGCAGCACCGAAAGCACGACGAGGCCCATGATCAGCGTCGGGATCGACATGAGGAGGTCGACGAGCCGCGACAGGATCGTGTCGTACCAGCCGCCGAATACCGCCGCCGAAAAGCCGAGAATGGCCCCAAGCGAGAAGGACAGTGCCGTCGCCAGCACCGCGATGAACAGCGTGATGCGGGCGCCGTAGATCATGCGCGACAACAGATCGCGGCCGAGATTGTCGGTGCCCAGCCAGTGCGCGGCCGACATCGGCTCCCACACGTCGCCGATGATCTCGGCGTTGCCGTGCGGCGCGATCAAGGGCGCGAAGATTGCCGCCAGCACGAACAGCGCGGTCAGCACCAGGCCGGCCAGCGATGGCAGGGGGATGCGTCTGATATCGAGCATATCGGCCGCCCCCTACTTCGGATGCCTGAGCCGCGGATTGGCGACGATCGCCGCAATGTCTGCGATGATGTTGAGGGTGATATAGACGGCGGCGAAGATCAAGCCGACCGCCTGCACGACCGGCACGTCGCGCTTCGTGACGTGGTCGACCAGATATTGCCCCATGCCTGGATAGACAAAGATCACCTCGACCACCACGACGCCGACCACCAGATAGGCAAGGTTGAGCATGACGACGTTGATGATCGGCGCGATCGCGTTCGGGAAGGCATGCTTGCGGATAACGGCAGCGGCCGACAACCCCTTGAGTTCCGCCGTCTCGACATAGGCCGACTGCATGACGTTCAGGATCGCCGCGCGCGTCATGCGCATCATGTGGGCGAGCACCACCAGAGTCAGCGCCGCCGCAGGCAGCGCGATAGCCTGCAGGCGCTCACCCAAAGACATTCCGTCATAGACGGTTGAGATGGCCGGGAACCACTGGTGCTGGACCGCGAAGTAGAAGACGAGCAGATAGCCGATGAAGAACTCCGGGAAGGAGGTCGAGGCAAGCGCCACGCCGGAGATCAGCTTGTCGACCCAGCCATTGCGGTAACGCACCGCGATCAACCCAAGCGTGATCGCCAGCGGGATAGCCACGATGGCCGCCCAGAAGGCCAGGAACAGCGTATTCCACAGCCGTTCCTTGATCGAAGTCGCGATGTCCTGGCCGCTCGACATGGCGGTGCCGAGATCGCCGGTCAGCACGCCGCCCAGCCAGTGGAAGTAACGGATATAGGCAGGCTGGTTGAGCCCGAGCTGCTCGCGCAGATTGGCCAGCGACTCCGGGGTCGCCGATTGTCCAAGGATGGCTTGCGCGACGTCGCCGGGCAGAATCTGCGTGCCGGCGAAGATCAGGACCGAAACGGCCAGCAGAAGGAGGATGCCCAGCGCAACGCGCTGGGCCACCAGTTTCACGATGGGTGAGGACATCTCCGCAAGGCCGTGCTCAGGCTTCGAGCCAGCACTTCGCCAGCGCGTAGCCGTTGCAAAGCTCCTGATGCGGATCCTCCACCCAGCCAGCCACCTTGGGGCCTGTTGCGTCGATGAACTGATTGAACATCGGCAGAATCAGGCCGCCTTCGTCGCGCACCATGACGGCCATGTCGTGGTAGATCGCCTTGCGCTTGGCCTCGTCGAGTTCGGCGCGCGCGGCCAGCACCATCTTGTCGAAGTCCGGGCGCTTGAAGCGCGTGTCGTTCCAGTCGGCGGTCGACAGATAGGCGGTCGAGTACATCTGGTCCTGTGTCGACCGGCCGCCCCAATAGGAGGCGCAGAAGGGCTGCTTGTTCCAGACTTCGTTCCAATAGCCGTCGCCGGGCTCGCGCTTGAGCTCGATCTTGATGCCGGCCTTGGCGGCGCTCTGCTGGAAAAGCTGGGATGCATCGACAGCGCCCGGGAAGGCGACGTCCGAGGTCCTGAGCAGCACAGGACCGTCATGGCCGGACTTCTTGTAGTGAAATTTGGCCTTGTCCGGATCGTACTTGCGCTGCTCGATCTCGGTGAATAGCGGGTAGGAGGCGTTAATCGGGAAATCGTTGCCGAGCGAGCCGTAGCCGCGCAGCACTTTTTTCAACATCTCCTCGCGGTCGATCGCCAGCTTCAACGCCATCCTGAGATCATTGTTGTCGAACGGCGCCGTGTTGCAATGCATGATGAACACGTAGTGGCCCGGACCGGAGTGGTTGCGGATGGTGACGCCAGGCACGCGCTTGATCAGATCGACGATCTTCGGCTCGACGCGGTTGATCATGTTGACCTGGCCGCCCTGCAGGGCCGCCGTGCGCGCTGTCGCATCGTTGATGACGATGATTTCGATCTGGTCGGCGTGGCCCATCTTGTCGCCCTGCCAGTAATTGGCGAAGCGTTCGCCGCCATGGCGCACGCCGGGCTCATTGACCTTGACCTTGTACGGACCGGCGCCGATGCCCGCATCGGCCTTGTCCTTGCCGCCGTTCGGCTGCACGATCAGGTGATAGTCGCTGAGGAGGTAGGGGAGGTCGGCGTTGGGCTCCTTCAGCGTCAGCACCACTTCCTTGCCGTTGACCTTGATGGTGTCGATGCCCTTCATGTAGCCCAGCGCGCCGGACTTGGACTTCTCGTCCGAATGACGCTCGAGTGTGGCCGCGACGTCTTCTGCGGTAACCGTCTTGCCGTTGTGGAATTCGATGCCGTCGCGGATTTTCAGCGTCCAGACCTTGGCGTCGTCCGAAGAGCCGATCTCCTCGGCGATGCGGTTCTCCAGCTTGCCGTCGGGCGATAGCTCCACGATCAATTCGCCCCACATTTTGCCGAAGGCGAAGGGCACCTGGGTCATGAACAGGGCCGGATCGAGGCTGTTGGTGGATTCACCGCCGACCAGGCCGGCCTTCAGCGTGCCGCCCTTGACCGGGCCGGCAGCGCGCACGGCGCTGGAGAGCAGCGAGTTGGCGAAGGTAGCGGTGACGCCGAGCGCCGCGGCGCGACCGAGAAAATCGCGACGGCTAAGTTTTCCGGCCGCGACTCGCCGGCTGAGATAGTCGAGTTCGTTGGACATTATGGTTCCTCACTCTGGGTATCCGACCTTATGGTCGTTTCTTGCTATTGGAGGAGATAATGACCGTAAGGGAAAGCGGCAGGCAAGACCGAATGCGACATACGGTGGCGTAAATCGCACGTCGCATTTGGACCAATCTTGTTCCGACTCAAACCCGCGAGCGGGGAATCGCCTGCTCGAAGTCGCGTTCGAAGATCAGCTTTTCGCCCTCATAGGCTTCGATTCTGGCGCTGACGATGAAGTTTGCGGCGTCCGATCGCATCTCGGCAAAAGTCTCGGTCCGCACCGACCATTCATTGCGCGACAAGGTCTGCGTCCAATGCGTGGCTCCGGTGGCCGACAGCGGGTCGTCGGGATGGATCGTCCATATCTCGCGCACGACGCTGCCATTGGCCAGCCCATGGTCGATGTCGCGCACCTCGCCGAAATCGTCGGTTATGGAAAGCCTAACCAGCCCGGTCTTCTCGTCGCGATCGACATGGCGTTCGGAATTCGCCTGCCTGATCGTCTCGGTCGCCCACGGCGTCGCGCCTTCCGGCTCAGGGAATGAAACCTCATCCCCTCTTGCCAGCGGACGCCGCGGCAGCCTCAGCGTCGCCGTCGAGAGATCAAGCCGTACGGGTTCCGGCGAGGGCCAGATCATCGGCCAGTAAGCGGTCGAAACGGCGATGCGCAATTTGTGGCCGGCCGGCACACGATAGGCGCATTGGTCGAGCACGACGCGCGCCGAAACCGTCTGCCCGGGAACCAGCGCTTGCGGAAATTCATGCGAGTTGCGGTGGGTCAGATTGAGCACGCCATAGGAGATCAGCTCCGAGGCGCCATCGGGATGCACATCGCAAAGCCGCACCGCGATGTTGGCCTGCGGCCGGTCGGAGGCAAGCCGGACATCGAGCTCCGGCGCCCCGACGATGTCGATCGCTTCGCCGAGCTCGGGTTGATCGAAACAAACCGACAGCGCGTCGTCGGGGCGTTGGTCGCCCGGCAGTTCCGGCCCGAAGGTGAAGGGAAAATATTCGCCGCCGGCAAGTCCGCAGGTCTGCGGCGACGCGACGATCGCGGGCTTGGCGCCGTCGGGGATGAGCTCGATCGTCTCAAGCTTGATGTTGGCCGACGGCCAGGTCTGCTCGGCCACCCAGCGGCCCGGCCGCTCGGGATGCCAGCGCGCCGGGCGCACGCTGTCCATCACATAGGCGCGGTAGGCCGGATCGGCCTCGACGCCGGTTTCAGCGCCCTTCAGCCAGCGGTCCCACCAGCGCAGCGCTTCCTGCAGGAAGCCGATCGCCGGCTTGGGCCCGGCGTAATGCGGGTATTTGTGGATCCACGGACCGACGATACCTTTGACCGGTGACTCGATGTTGGTGACGAGATTGGAGATCGTGTTGCGGTAGCCGTCATGCCAGCCACCGATCGACAGCACGGCCGCTTTCACCGCCGAAAAATCCTCGCAGATCGAGCCGCGTTTCCAATAGGCATCGCGATGCTGGTGGCTGAGCCAGAGCGGGAGGAGAAAAGACTGGTTCTCCAGCCGGTTAAGCCACAAATCCCGCCAGCGGTTGCCGCCGGCAATCGCCGGATCCGGAGGCCGCGACGAATAGGACAGCATCGTCGAGGCCCAGCCGAAATTTTCCAGGAGCAGGCAGCCGCCCTTGTAATGGATGTCGTCGGCATAGCGGTCGACCGTCGAGCACAGGCTGATCACCGCCTTCAGCGCCGGCGGCTGCTTCGCCGCCACCTGCAGGCAGTTGAAGCCGCCCCAGGAAATGCCCATCATGCCGACATTGCCGTTGCACCAGGGCTGCGCGGCCGCCCAGGCGATGACGTCGCAGGCGTCCTGCAATTCCTGCTCGGAATATTCGTCGTCCATCAGCCCTTCGGAATCACCATTGCCGCGCATGTCGACGCGGATCGAGGCGTAGCCGTGCCCGGCGAAATAGGGATGGGTGAGCTGATCGCGAAAGATGGTGCCGTCGCGCTTGCGGTAGGGCAGGTGCTCAAGGATCGCCGGCACCGGATCGTCAGTCGCGTCCTCCGGCATCCAGACGCGCGCCGACAGCCGGCAGCCATCCGGCATGACGATGCCCATATCGGGAAATTCGACGACTTTACGGGGGAATTCGGTGACGGTTTTCATGGGGCGCATAACGCTACGCAGCGTGGCGACTTTCAATCGCCAATCGCGACTGGAGCATCAAAAAATGCGACCTGGGTCGTTAGCGAACGCAGCCTCGATTATCCGGCTTCCTCTTGCATTCCCTCGGGTAATTTATGTATTACGTTTATTCACGTGGCCCGACGCAGACACAGTGGATGATCTCGCCTGAAAATCGTTTGGGATGACCCAAAAACGGGTGACGAACCTCGCAAGCCGGGGTCTCGACTTCGCCGATCTCGATATCGAGTTTTTTGCCACGTCAATCGTCCTCTCGGCCAAAGCCGGTCGGCTGAAGGCGATTGGAGAATTTGGAGAGATCATTCTCGCCGTGATCTTCAAGCCGCTTGGTTCCGAAGCGATCTCGGTGATCTCGATGCGTCACGCCAGCCGAAAGGAAAGGTCCGTATATGAGCAACACTAAGTCACACATTCGGCGGCTTACCGATGCCGAGGAAGCCGAAATTCAAAGACAGATTGCTGCCGATCCCGAGGACGGGGAGGCGACCGACGAACAGCTGGCACAAGCCAAGCCTTTCGCGGAAGCGCTCCCGGAACTTTTCGAGAGCATAAGGCGTTCCCGTGGCCGACCGGCCCTGGAGAAACCAAAGCAAGTCGTCTCCATCCGCCTCGACCAGGACGTTGTCAGAAAATTCAAGGCGACCGGCAAGGGTTGGCAGGCACGGATAAATGAAGTGCTGAAAAACGCGAAGGTAAGGTAGGCTATACACTTCAGTTCAGCGGAATGTCGTTGTCGGCCTTGCTTGCCTGATAGGCCTCCGACAGCTCGTCATAGCGCGCCGAAATCCTGCCGATCCGAGCCTCCAGCCGCTTGCGCTCAGCGTCGGGCAAAGCCCTGACCAGCCTGCGTATGGAAAAGCTCTTCCAATAGGCGTTCTCGGCATTGTAGCCGCCTGGATCCAGGGTGAAGACCTCTTTCAGGATTCTCAGATCGTGCGGAATGGCAAAACTGTCGCGCGAATCCTCATGGCTGAAGAGGTAGTAGAAATTGTCGAAACCGGTCCAGGTGATCGCCGACAGGCAGAGCGAGCAGGGTTCGTGCGTGGCGACGAACAGCGCATCCTTGGTGTCGACGCGCTCGGCCTTGGGCATCTCGTAGAAGCGCTTCAGGCAGTGCACCTCGCCATGCCAGAGCGGATTTTCCATCTCGTTGTTGGTCTCGGCCAGCACCAGCGAGCGGTTGTCTTTCCGCAGGATCGCGGCGCCGAACAGCTTGTTGCCATGGGCGACGCCTTGCGCCGTCTTCGGCACGATGTCGTGCTCGATCACATCGAGCAGGCGGTCGATCAGCGAAATGTCGGTCATGGGGATCGCGAGCTTTCAGGGAAGGTGGATCTCGTAAGGATGCGAGAAATGGAACTCTTCGAGATTGGAGCCGTCGCCGCCCCGGTCGACGATGAGGAAATCCTGTTCCTCGCCGATCGGCGTCAGCACGCCGTGCCAGAGGTTGCGGCGGTAGTTGATGCCTTGTCCGGGGCCGGCGAGAAAGGCATGCGGCTCACCCGGACCGTCCTTGGTGTCATGGCAGACGACCACCAGGAACGGCCGCGGCGACAGCGGGATGAAGGCCTGGCTGCCGAGTGGATGGCGCTCGACCATAGTGAGCTTCAGCGGCATCTCATAGGGCGTGCCGCGCACCATGGAGATCAGCACGCGCGCGTTCGGCCCCGCGGCTTCCGCCGTGGCGAGGTCGTGATAGCGCATCGCCTTGCCGCCATTGATCGGGTAGCGGTTGTCGCCGCCCATGTCGATGACGTCGCCGAAGGGCGCGAAGTTCTCGCGGGTCAGCGGTCGGGCGACGATGCGGCTCACCGCGCCTTGCCCCCAAGATAGCCGCCAAGCCTGGCGTGCCGGTTGACGTCCTTGTAGAGCAGGTAGCGGAAATTGCCGGGGCCGCCGGCATAGCAGGCCTGCGGGCAGAAGGCGCGCAGCCACATGAAATCGCCGGCTTCGACCTCGACCCAGTCCTGGTTGAGGCGGTAGACCGCCTTGCCTTCGAGCACATAGAGCCCGTGCTCCATGACATGGGTTTCTGCGAAGGGGATGACCGCACCGGGCTTCAGCGTCACGATGGTAACATGCATGTCGTGGCGCATGTCGGCCGGGTCGACAAAGCGGGTCGTTGCCCAGCGCCCTTCCGTGCCCGGCATCGGGCTCGGCGCAACGTCCTGATCGCTCGAGAAGAAGGCTTCCGGCGCGTCGAGGCCGTCGACCGCCTCATAGGCCTTGCGGATCCAGTGGAAGCGAACGGCGCTGCCGCTCTCGTTGCGCACCGTCCAGCCGCTCGACGGCGGCAGGAAGGCAAAGCCGCCGGGGGCAAGTACATGTTTTTTGCCGGCAAGCGAAACGGTGAGCTCGCCCTCGACGACGAACAGCACACCCTCGGCGCCAGCGTCGAGTTCGGGCCGGTCGCTGCCGCCCCCGGGCAGAACTTCGACGATATATTGTGAGAACGTCTCGGCGAAGCCCGAGAGCGGCCTTGCGATGATCCAGGCCCGCGTCTCGTCCCAGAACGGCAGTGGGCTGGTGACTATGTCCTGCATCACCCCCCTGGGGATGACCGCATAGGCCTCGGTGAACACGGCGCGGCCGGTCAGAAGCTCGTTCTGGCCGGGATGGCCGCCCTGCGGGGCGTAATAGGTTCGCTCGGCAGTCTTGATCATATCCATCGGTCCTGGCCCTCAGAGCAATTCCAGGAAAAGTATGAAGCGGTTAGGTCGGCGGCTTCGCCGTGGCCTTCCATACGGAATTGCGTGAAAAACAAACATTAGAGTGGGAGCATGTCTTTCAGGCGAAGCAGCGCGATGCGTTCGACCTGTTTGCAGGCGGTTTCGAGCTCGGTGCCGCGGCTGTTGCCGATCCGCGCCTCGAACTCCGCCAGGATTTCGTCCTTCGTCTTGCCCTTGACCGCGATGATGAAGGGGAAGCCGAAGGTGGTGACATAGGCGGCGTTGAGTTTCGAGAACAGCTCGCGCTCCTTGTCGGTCAGCGCGTCGAGCCCGGCGGAGGCCTGCTCCTTGGCCGATTCCGGCGTCAGCCGCTTGGCCGCCGCCAGCTTGCCGGCGAGGTCCGGATGGGCGTTGAGGACGGAAAGCCGTTCGGCCTCGCTCGCCGCGCGGAAGACGCGGCAGAGCGCATTGTGCAGGCCGCCCGCGCTGTCATGCGCGGGCCCGAGTTCCAGTTCGTAGGCGCGCTCGGCGATCCACGGCGAATGCTCGAACACGCCGCCGAAGGCATGCACGAATTCCTCGAACCCCATCCGCGACGGCCGCAGCGCCGGTGCCTCGTAGGGGTGCGTCTCGCGCCAGTGTTTGGCGATGTCGATGCGCCGTGTCAGCCACACCTTGTCATGCGATTTCACATAGTCGACGAAGCGCTTCAGCGCCGCTACCCGTCCGGGACGGCCGACCAGCCGGCAATGCAGGCCGATATTCATCATGCGCGGCCTGCCCGCCTTGCCCTCGGCATAGAGCGTATCGAAACTGTCCTTCAGATAGGCGAAGAACTGGTCGCCGGAGTTGAAGCCCTGCGGCGTCGCGAAGCGCATGTCGTTGGCGTCGAGCGTGTAGGGGATGATGAGCTGCGGCTTCTCCAGCCCGTCGCGGTCGAACCAGTAGGGCAGCTCGTCGTCATAAGTATCGGAGACGTAGTCGAAGCCGCCTTCCTCGGCGACGAGCCGCACCGTGTTCACCGAAGTGCGGCCGGTGTACCAGCCGGTCGGCCGCGCGCCGGTCACCTCGTAGTGCAGCTTGATCGTCTCTTCGAGATCGCGCCGCTCATCCTCGGCCGAGTGGTCGCGGTAGTCGATCCATTTCAGCCCGTGCGAGGCGATTTCCCAGCCGGCCTCCTGCATCGCCGCGACCTGGTCGGGCGAGCGCGCCAGCGCCGTGGCGACGCCATAGCAGGTCACCGGCACTTGCGCTTCGGTGAACAGCCGGTGGAGCCGCCAGAAGCCGGCCCGCGCGCCGTATTCATAGATCGATTCCATGTTCCAGTGGCGCTGGCCGACCCAGGGGGCCGCGCCGACGATCTCCGACAGGAAGGCTTCGGAAGCCTTGTCGCCATGCAGCACGCAGTTCTCGCCGCCCTCTTCATAGTTGACGACGAACTGCACCGCGACATGCGCGCCGCCGGGCCATTTCGGATCCGGCGGATTTGCCCCGTAACCGCGCATGTCCCGATCGTAACGCATTGCCGCTCCTGCCCGATGGTCGAGATGAAGATATCGAAAGGAGTGCGCATGCATTCCCCCGAAAATTTTTGAAAGTGCTTTTTGCCACGCTCCGCTCGACCGGGGCTTATGCATAGCCTTTAATTGGCGCACAATTGACCTGAAACTGAACCGGGATCGGAGGCGGCCAGTGGCAGAGACGTCGAAAGCCGATGGCGGGCGCCTGACGACCCATGTGCTCGACACCGCGGCCGGCAGGCCTGCAAAGGGCCTGTCGATAGGCCTTTTTCGCATCGAGGGCCAGGGCCGCACGCACCTCAAGACCGTCGCCACCAACGATGACGGGCGCTGCGACGCGCCGCTGCTTGCCGGCGCCGATTTCCGCATCGGCGAATATGAGCTGGTCTTCGCCGCCGGCGACTATCTGCGCGGCCAGGGGATCGACCTGCCGCAACCTGCTTTCCTCGACATCGTGCCGATCCGCTTCGGCATGGCGGAAGCACGGCACTACCACGTCCCGCTCTTGATTTCGCCTTACGGCTACTCGACCTATCGGGGGAGCTGAGACATGGCTGAGACCCGCAACGAAATACGCTTCATCCTGAACGGCAGCGACGTGGCGCTGAAAGACGTCGCGCCCGATGCGACCTTGCTCGACTGGCTGCGGCTCAACCGCTCGCTGCGCGGCACCAAGGAAGGCTGCGCCGAGGGCGATTGCGGCGCCTGCACGGTGCTGGTCGGCAAGCTCTCCACCGAAGGTCTCGTCTATGAAAGCGTCAATGCCTGCATCCGCTTCGTGGGCTCGCTCGACGGCACCCATGTCGTCACCGTGGAGCATCTGCGCGGCGACGGTGAAAAACTGCATCCGGTGCAGCAGGCGATGGTCGATTTCCACGGCTCGCAATGCGGCTTCTGCACGCCGGGCTTCATCATGTCGCTCTACGGGCTGTGGATGAAGACGCCCGACCCGTCCAACGCGGCGATCGAAAAGGCGCTGCAGGGCAATCTGTGCCGCTGCACCGGCTATGAGGCGATCATGCGCGCAGCGCACGCCATTTCGAGCTACGGCAAGGCGGCTAAGGATCCGCTGGCCGTGGAGCGCGACGACATCACCGCGCGGCTGAAGGTACTGCGCGATGGCGCCAGGGTCGAGATCGGGTCGGGCAAGGCGCGGCTGATCGTGCCGGCCAGCGTCGACGATTTCGCCGTCTTGCTCGAGAAGGAACCGGGCGCCACCATCGTCGCCGGCTCGACCGATGTCGGCCTGTGGGTCACCAAGCATATGCGCGACATCTCGCCGGCGATCTTTATCGGCGGCCTCGACGGCTTGCGTACGACCTCGGAAAAAGACGGCGTCATCACCATCGGCGCCGGCGTGACCTACACCGAAGCCTTCGAGACGCTGTCGAAGCGTATCCCGGCATTGGGACCGCTGGTCGACCGCATCGGCGGCGAACAGGTGCGCAACATGGGCACCATCGGCGGCAACATCGCCAACGGCTCGCCGATCGGCGACATGCCGCCGCCATTGATCGCGCTCGGCGCGCAGCTCACGCTGCGCAAGGGCGAGGCCCGCCGCACCATACCGCTCGAAACCTTCTTCATCGCCTATGGCAAGCAGGACCGTCAGCCCGGCGAATTCGTCGAATCCGTGCATGTGCCGGTGCCGGCAAAGGACACGAAGTTTGCCGTCTACAAAGTTACCAAGCGCCGCGACGAGGATATCACCGCGACGCTCGGGGCATTCAACCTGACCTTGGCCAAGAATGGCGCGGTAGCCGACATCCGCATCGCCTATGGCGGCATGGCGGCGACGCCGAAGCGCGCCGCGGCAGTCGAAAAGGCGCTTATTGGCAAAATCTGGAGTGAAGCGACAGTGGAGGCCGCGATGGCGCAATACGCCAGCGACTTCACGCCGCTGACCGACATGCGCGCGACCGCCGAATACCGGGCGCTGGCGGCAAAGAACCTTCTGCTGCGCTTCTATATCGAGACGACCGGAACGAAAGCGCCGTTCCAGGTCTCGCGCAACGAGGCCGCCTGATGAACAAGCACGCCACTCCCAATCTCAAGGCGGAAAAGATCGCAGGCGGTGTCGCCACCGACCAGCGGCACGATTCCGCGCACAAGCATGTCAGCGGCGCCGCCGTCTATATCGACGACATGCCGGAGCCTGCCGGCACGCTGCATATTGGCCTCGGCCTGTCGAAGATCGCGCACGGCACGCTGAAAAGTGTCGACCTGTCGGCCGTGCGTTCGGCGCCGGGCGTGGTCGATGTCCTGACCTATGCCGACGTGCCCGGCGAGAACGATGTTTCGCCGAGCAACATGCATGACGATCCGGTGCTCGCCGAGGGCAAGATTGAGTTTTACGGCCAGCCGATCTTCGCCGTGGTTGCCGAGACGCGTGAGGAAGCGCGCCGCGCGGCGCGTCTCGCAAAAATCGAGTATGACGAGCTTCCGGCCGTCATCGACATCTGGAATCTCGACCCGGTCAACGACAAGCAGGTCACCACGCCGTTGATCCTGAAGCGCGGCGATGCCGCCGCGGCGATTGCCGCCGCTCCGCGCCGCATCAAGAACCGCATGTGGCTCGGCGGCCAGGATCATTTCTATCTCGAAGGCCAGGTCTCGCTGGCGATCCCCGGCGAGGACGACGAGGTCGTCGTCTATTGCTCGACGCAGGGTCCGAGCGAGACGCAGCATCTGGTTGCCCATGCGCTCGGCGTGCCGAGCCATGCGGTGACAGTCGAAGTGCGCCGCATGGGCGGCGGCTTCGGCGGCAAGGAGACGCAGGCCAATCAGTGCGCGGCCATCGCGGCCATCGCCGCCAAGAAGCTGAAGCGCGCGGTGAAAATCCGGCTCGACCGCGACGAGGACATGACCGCCACCGGCAAGCGGCACGACTTCGCCATCGACTACGAGGTCGGCTTCGACGACGAGGGTAATATCCTGGGCGTCGACTTCACCTATGCGTTGCGCTGCGGGTTCTCCGCCGACCTCTCCGGTCCGGTCGGCGACCGCGCGCTGTTCCACTGCGACAACGCCTATTTCTATCCTGCGGTGCATGCGAAATCGGCGCCGCTCTATACCAATACTGTCTCCAACACCGCCTTTCGCGGCTTCGGCGGCCCGCAGGGCATGGTCGGCGCGGAGCGCGTCATCGACGAGGTTGCCTTCGCCGTCGGCAAGGACTCGCTCGAGATCCGCAAATTGAATTTCTACGATCCGATGGAGGCGATCGGCGAGCGCAGCGTCACGCCGTACCATCAAAAGGTCGAGGACTGCATCATCCAGCGCATCGTGGCCGAGCTGGAGGAAAGCGCGAACTATGCGCGGCGACGCCGCGAGATCAGCGCCTTCAACAACAACAGCCGCTTCATCAAGCGCGGTCTGGCGCTGACGCCGGTAAAGTTCGGCATCTCCTTCACCAAGACCGAGGCCAACCAGGCCGGCGCGCTGGTGCATGTCTATGCTGACGGCTCGGTGCATATGAACCATGGCGGTACCGAGATGGGGCAAGGCTTGCACCTCAAGGTGGCGCAGGTTGTGGCGGAAGAATTCCAGATCGACCTCGATCGGGTGAAGATCACCGCCACCACCACCGCCAAGGTGCCGAACACCTCGCCGACGGCCGCGTCGTCCGGCGCCGACCTCAACGGCATGGCGGCGCAGGATGCTGCCCGCCAAATCCGCAAGCGGCTGACCGATTTCGCAGCGGACAAATACCAGGTGCCGCACGATCAGGTCGTGTTCCTGCCCAACCGGGTGCGCATCGGCAACCAGGAAGTGGCCTTCAACGATCTGGTCAAGCAGGCCTATATCAATCGCATCCAACTCTCGGCGGCCGGTTTCTACAAGACGCCGAAGATCCATTGGGACCGCAGCAAGGGCCGCGGCCATGCCTTCTACTATTACGCCTATGGCGCAGCCTGCTCGGAAGTCTCGGTTGACACGCTGACCGGCGAATATGTCGTCGAGCGCACCGATATCCTGCACGACGCCGGCCGTTCGCTGAACCGGGCGATCGATCTCGGCCAGGTCGAGGGCGGCTTCATCCAGGGCATGGGATGGCTGACGACGGAGGAGCTCTGGTGGGACGACAGCGGACGACTGCGCACGCATGCGCCGTCGACCTACAAGATCCCGCTCGCGTCCGACCGTCCGAAGATCTTCAACGTTAAGCTGACTGACTGGTCCTCGGCCTATGAGCCGACCATCCACCGCTCCAAGGCTGTAGGCGAGCCGCCGCTGCCGCACGGCATGTCGGTGCTGCATGCGCTGTCGGATGCCGTCGCGAGCGTTGCCGGTCACAAGATCTGTCCACGTCTCGATGCTCCGGCGACGCCGGAACGGGTGCTGATGGCGATCGAGAGGTTGAAACGGGAAGCCGCGAAGCCGGCTTAAAACGTGCAATTCGGGCGGAAAAACCCTATATTTCCCAAGTGGAAATGCAGACGATGAACTCGAAGGCGCAACAGCTGAAGGAATTCCTCGGCCGGGTCGGCCGGGCTGCATTGGTGGAGGTGGCGGCGACGAAGGGTTCGACGCCGCGCGAAGCCGGTGCCTTCATGCTTGTCTCGGCATCGTCGATTTTCGGCACCATCGGCGGCGGTCAGCTCGAATATATGGCGATCGACAAGGCGCGGCAGGTATTGAATGCAGGGCAGCGGTCGCGATCTCCGGCCGGTGAAGCCCGTATCGAGGTCGATGAGATCTGCGCAACGCTTGACGTTCCGCTCGGGCCGGAAATCGGCCAATGCTGCGGCGGCCGCGTCGAGGTGTCGATCCGCCTCGTCGATGCTTCGCTGGAGCAGCAGCTGATCGCCAACGCTGAATCGGAAGAGGCGCGTCTGCCGCATGTCTATCTGTTCGGCGGCGGCCATGTCGGTCAGGCATTGGCAGCTTCGCTGGCGCTGCTGCCGATCCATGTCTTCGTCGTCGAGACCCGCGCCGAGGCGCTGGAAGGCATGCCGGAAACGGTGAAGACGCGGCTGACATCGTTGCCCGAAGCCGTGGTGCGCGAGGCCCCGGCGGGATCGGCCTTCGCGATCCTGACCCATGATCATGCGCTGGATTTCTTGATCGTCGCCGAGGCGCTGAAGCGCGACGACAGCGCCTATGTCGGCATGATCGGCTCGAAGACCAAGAAGGCGACCTTCAGGAACTGGTTCCTGAAATCCGCCGAGGGTAGCGAAGCGCAGTTCGCTCGGCTCGTCTCGCCGATCGGCGGCAATGCGGTGAAGGACAAGCGCCCATCGGTGATTGCAGCGCTCGCCGCCGCAGAGATCATGACGGCGCTGGTGTCGCACGGCGCTCAGCCGGCTGCTTCGGCCGCGCCTGAAAAGACGATGGCGAGCTAACTCCTGCCGGCTATGTTGTGAAAGCCAGGAAGTGCCTGGCTATTCCTTTTCCTGCGTGTGCGCCTCGAGGAACCACAGCAATTTGTCGAGCGAGCGCGAATAGGCGGTGAAGATGTCCGCCGTATCGCGATCGCCGGCGTCGTCGGCCTCGTCGATTGCTTCGCGGGTCAGCTTGGCGGCCGTGGCATAGCTGTCGATCAACGCCGCCAGATGATCCTTGGTCTTGTGGATGTCGGTCGGATAGGGTTTTAGCCTCGTCGCCTTCGACACCTCCTGCGAGGTGCCGTGCGCGGTGCCGCCGAGCTGCACGGCGCGCTCGGCGATAATGTCGACATGGCCGTCGATCTCCTCGCGGAATTCGTCCAGCATCTCGTGGATGGCGATAAATTGCGGGCCCTTGACGTTCCAATGCGCCTGTTTGGTGATCAGCGCCAGGTCGATGGCGTCGGCAAGCCCGGCGTTGAGCAGATCGATCGATTCCTTCTTGGCATCGGATTTGAGGTCGTTCTTGGTGACGATGGCGTCCATGGTCGGCTCCTGTCCCGCTGCGTCGCATGATGAAAGCTGAAGGCGGCCCGAGCGACCGCCAATCGTCAGAACGGCGATGACCAGAATTTCGTTCCGCGTTGGATCGAGAGGCGCCATCCCCGATTGCAGGTGTGACTGGCGCTCACCGCTGCTTGCTGCTTTCCTCATTTCCCAAAGTGGCGCGAAACGTGTTTGTTGCGCCTCACGGATACCGGGGTCAGGAACATGGACGTATTGAAGATCGCCGCCTTTTCGGATGGAGACACCGGCGGCAATCCAGCCGGCGTGGCCATCGGCGATATCTTGCCCGATGCCGCCGACATGCAGCGTGTCGCGGCGGAAGTTGGCTTCTCGGAAACCGCCTTCGCGGCGCCCGAGGGCGACGGCTGGCGCGTGCGCTATTTTTCGCCGGAGTCGGAAGTGCCGTTCTGCGGCCATGCCACGATCGCGCTCGGCGCGGCGCTGGTCGGAAAGTTCGGCGACGGCATTTTCAGGCTGACCCTCAACCAGGCGGACATCACCGTCGAAGGCTTTCGCGATGGCGCCAATTTTGCCGCCGCCCTGCAGTCGCCACCGACGCGCAGCAAGCCCGCTTCGTCGGAACTGGTCGGCGAAGCGCGCGCCTTGTTTGGCTATGAGCCGGCCGATCTCGACCCCGCCATTCCGCCGGCGCTCATCCATGGCGGCGCCGATCATCTCGTGCTGGCGCTGAAGTCGCGCGCGGCGTTGGCGGCCATGGCCTATGACTTGAAGCAAGGCCAGGCCTTCATGCAGCGGGAAGGACTGGTCACCATCCTCCTCGCCCATGCCGAGACGCCGCGCCTCTTTCACACGCGCAATCCCTTCGCGTCCGGCGGCGTCTACGAGGACCCGGCGACGGGTGCCGCGACCGCTGCCTTTGCCGGCTACCTGCGCGATCTCGGCTGGCCGCATGGCGGCGCCATCGACATCGTCCAGGGCGAGGATATGGGCATGCGCTCGCGGCTTCACGCCGACATTCCGCCGGCGCCGGGCAGCTCGGTCAGGGTGTCCGGAACGGCCAGGCTAATGGACTGATCCGAGGCCATTCCAGGAAAAAGTGCGCCGCGGCTAGGCCTGGCGCCTTTCGCCGTAGCCTTCCGTCCGGGATGGCAACGCCACCGGCCGTTACTTCCCGGCCAGGAGGTCCTTGATCAGCCGCTGGCAGCGCTCGGCCATGAAGTCGAGAAGCAGCCGCACCTTCGGATCCTGCAGCTTCTTGTGCGGATAGACGGCGGCGAACTGCACCGGCGTCGGCGGCGCCTGGGGCAGGATCACCTTCAGCCGCCGGTCGCGGATGAACGGCTCGACCTCGAAACGCGGCTTGTTGATGATGCCGCGCCCCGATAGTGCCCAGCCGGTCAGAACGTCGCCGTCGTCGGTGTCATAGGGACCGTGCACCTCGAATTTCTGCGGTCCGTTCGGCGTCTGCAGCGTCCAGACATATTCACGCGCGCCGGCATAGCGCAGCATCAGGCAGTCGTGCTTTTTACCGATCAGCTCCTGCGCCTCGGTCGGCTCGCCGCGCGCTTCCAGGTATTTCGGCGCCGCCACCAGCACGCGCTCGCATTCCATGATGCCGCGCATCCTGAGGCTCGAATCCTCGATGATGCCGAGCCGGAAGGCGACGTCGATGCCTTCCTTCATGATATCGACATTGTGGTCGGAGAGCCGAAGCCTCACCTCGATATCGGGATATTTGTCGTGGAAGTCCGGAATGCCTGACGCGATCAGCCTCCGGCCGAGGCCGAGCGGCGCCGTAACCCTGATGGTCCCGCGTGGCTGGCCGGAGAGCGCGGCGACCGCCGCCTCCGCCTCGGTGATCGCGTCCAGCACCTGCTTGGCGCCGGTGTAGAACACCGTGCCATGCTCGGTCGGCATCAACTGTCTTGTCGTACGGTTGAACAGCCGCACCCCAAGGTGTTTCTCCAGTTCCTTGATGCGGTTGGAGGCGACCGCCGGCGAAATGCGCATGTCGCGCCCCGCCGCCGAAAGATTGCCGAGCTCGACGACACGAACGAAGACAGCGATGTTGTCGAGATAGGCCATGTGTGGCTCTCAAGCGGCTGCGCGAAGGTGTGTGGAGATTCAGCTGATGCCGGCCTGCAAACGCCGGGTTCCTGCGCTTCCGGTGCTCACGTACTTCAACTACGCTCCGCTCCGGTTCTCGAAACCCGCCGTTTTCGGCTCGGCCTGACCTGAATCCTCGCACACCTTAGGCAACCCTAGTATTTTCCTTTTTTTTTTGAAAGTCATCGCGCACCTCGCCTCTTTTCGTTTGCGCGCCAGACCGTAAAGTCGCTCTCATCGGCAGGGACGAGTGCAATGATGGATTTCGCGATTTTCTGGGACTGGCTGAGCTTCGCGGTCCGCTGGCTGCACGTCATCACCGGCATTGCCTGGATCGGCTCATCCTTCTATTTCGTCGCCCTCGACCTCGGCCTGCGCCAACGGCCCGGCCTGCCCGCCGGCGCCTTCGGTGAGGAGTGGCAGGTGCATGGCGGCGGCTTCTACCACATCCAGAAATATCTGGTGGCTCCCGCCGAGATGCCGGAGCATCTCACCTGGTTCAAATGGGAATCCTACGCCACCTGGCTGTCGGGCTTCGCCATGCTCTGCGTGGTCTACTATGCCGGTGCCGATCTCTTCCTGATCGATCCCAACGTGCTCAACATCTCGGTGCCGGTCGGCATTCTCTTGTCGCTGGCCACCATCGGCGTCGGCTGGATCGTCTACGACCTGCTCTGCCGCTCGCCGCTCGGCAAAAGCGACACCGGCCTGATGCTGGTGCTGTACTGCGTGCTCGTCTTCATCGCCTGGGGGCTGACGCATCTCTTCACCGGCCGCGCCGCTTTCCTGCATCTCGGCGCCATCACCGCCACGATCATGTCGGCTAACGTCTTCATGGTCATCATCCCCAACCAGAAGATCGTCGTCGCCGACCTGATCGCCGGCCGCAAGCCCGACCCGAAATACGGCAAGATCGCCAAGCAGCGCTCGTTGCACAACAACTATCTGACCTTGCCGGTCCTGTTCCTGATGCTGTCGAACCACTACCCGCTGGCCTTCGGCACTGAGTTCAACTGGGTCATCGCTTCGCTGGTCTTCATCATCGGCGTTCTGATCCGGCACTATTTCAACACCGTGCATGCAAGGAAGGGCAACCCGACCTGGACATGGTTGGGCGCGGCCGTGCTGTTCATGATCATCATCTGGCTGTCGACCGTGCCGAAGGTGCTGACCGGCGAGCCGAAGACCTCCGCCGCCTCCGCTGCAGCGCAGATCTACATCGCCTCGGCGCATTTCCCGGCCGTGCGCGACACCGTGCTTGGCCGCTGCTCGATGTGCCACACGCAAGAGCCGGTCTATGAAGGCATCTACCATGCGCCGAAGGGCGTGCTGCTCGACACCGACGAGCGCATCGCCGAGCATGCGCGCGAGATCTACATCCAGGCCGGCCGGGCGCATGCCATGCCGCCTGCCAATGTCAGCCACATAACCGACCAGGAACGGGCCCTTCTGGTCGCCTGGTTCGAAGGGGCCGGAAAATAAGCATGATAGCGAAAATTCTGCGCGGCCGCACACTCTCCTTCCTGCGCTGGCCCGAAGCGATCGACGACCAGTCCGCCTGGCGCTACGAGGAAGATGGCGGGCTGCTGATCGGCAACGGCAAGATCGCCGCAGCCGGCTCGTATGCCGAGGTCGCGAAGAAGGCGGGCGCCGGCGTCGAGACGATCGACCATCGTCCGCATCTGATCCTGCCGGGCTTCCTCGATGCGCACGTTCATGTGCCGCAGATGCAGATCATCGCCTCCTACGGCGCCGAGCTGCTCGACTGGCTGAACAAATACACCTTTCCCGAAGAGTCGAAATTCCAGAACGCGCAGCATGGCCGCCGCATCGCCAGGGTCTTCCTCGACGAGATGCTGCGCCAGGGCACGACGACCGTCGTCGCCTATTGCTCGGTGCACAAGTGTTCAGCCGAAGCTTTCTTCGCCGAGTCGCACGAGCGCAATATGCTCAACATCGCCGGCAAGGTGATGATGGATCGCAACGCCCCGGACGGCGTGCTCGACACGCCGCAGACCGGCTATGACGATACCAAGGCGCTGATCGCCGAATGGCACGGCAAGGGCCGCCAGCTCTATGCAATCACGCCGCGCTTCGCCATCACCTCTACGCCCGAGCAGATGGAAATGGCCGGCGTGCTCTGCCGTGAGCATCCCGATCTCCACATGCAGACGCACCTGTCGGAAAACCACGCCGAGATCGACTTCACCCAGGAGCTCTATCCCTGGTCGCGCGACTACACCGACGTCTATGAGCATTACGGCCTGCTCGGCAAGAAGAGCCTGTTCGGCCACTGCATCCACCTGTCGGAGCGCGAGGCGGACGCGCTGTCGCGGTCGGGTTCGGTCGCGGTGTTTTGTCCGACTTCCAATCTCTTCCTCGGCTCCGGCCTGTTCGATTATCAGCGTTACCGCCGGCGCGAGAAGCCGCTCAGGATCGCCGCGGCCACGGATGTCGGCGGCGGCACCAATTATTCGATGCTGCGCACCATGGATGAAGGCTACAAGGTGATCGCGCTGAATGGCGAGAAGCTCAATCCGTTCCAGTCCTTCTGGCAACTGACGCGCGGCAATGCCGAAGCGCTGTCGGTGGCCGACAAGGTCGGCACGTTGGACGAAGGCACCGATGCCGACATCGTCGTGCTCGATGCTCATGCCACGCCGGGCATGCGGCTCAGGATGGAGACTGTGGAGACGCTGGCGGAAGAGCTCTTCCTGCTGCAGACGCTGGGCGACGATCGTGCCGTGCGCGAGGTCTATGTGGCGGGCCGGCCGGCGAAGAGCGCGATTGTGGCGGGATAAGTCCCGACAATGGGGTAGATCTTCGAGTAGGGCAAGATGATGACTGCGCCTGGTTGCCAAGTGGTTCCCCCACTCCGTCGCCGCTTCGCGGCGCCACCTCTCCCCCCTCCGGAGGGAGAGGAAAGGGGCCAACTGGAAAGGCGCCAGCTTGAATCGCTTCGCGCCTTTCCTCTCCCCCGTCGATCGGGGGAGAGGTGTCGAGCGAAGCTCGACGGAGTGGGGGTCGACCCTGGCGCGCCCGCGACGAGTGCTTGACCAGACAGAGCTTGTCGTACAAACGACGGTGGGATTTCGGAGAAAGAGACATGGCCACCGCCGACGACATCGCTCTGATCAAGAAACAGGAAGCCACGCTGGTCTTTCCGGCCTTCGATGAGGCTGTCGCCTTTAAGATCGGCTCCGCCATCAGGTACCGGGCGCTGAAGGAAGATCTTCCGATCATCGTCGACATCAGGACTTTCGACCGGCCGCTCTTCTATGCCGCCATGCCGGGTTCCAACGCCTCCAATCCCGATTGGGCGCGGCGCAAGATCAACGTCGTGAAGCGCTATCTCAAAAGCACCTATCGCTTGGTGCTTGAGCAGCAGCGCCCGGACCGCACGTTCAAGGTCGGGGAAGCGCTCGACATTGCCGATTATGTGCTCGCCGGCGGCGGCTTTCCGGTCACCGTCAAGGGTGCCGGCGTCATCGGCGTCATCGCCGTCTCGGGCCTGCCCGAGCGCGAGGATCATGGCCTCGTGGTCGACGCGCTTTGCGCGCATCTTGGCATCGATGCGAGCGCGCTCGCGCTGCCGCCGGAAGAAAAATGACCGACCCGAAAAGCTTCCTCACCTCGATCTTCGACGCCGCCGTCGCCGCCGCCGACCCGGAAAAGACGATCCGCAATCATTTGCCGGCGAAGCCGAAAGGTCGCACCGTCGTCATCGGCGCTGGCAAGGGGTCGGCGCAAATGGCGGCCGCCTTCGAGAAGGTCTGGGACGGACCGATCGACGGCTTGGTTGTCACCCGCTACGGCTATGGCGCCAGATGCGAGCGCATCGAGATCATCGAGGCGGCGCATCCGGTGCCGGATGCCGCTGGCCTCGAGGCGTCGCGCCGGCTGCTGGAGAAGGTGCGGGGCCTGACCGCTGACGACCTGGTGGTGGCGCTGATTTCCGGCGGCGGTTCGGCCTTGCTGCCGTCGCCGGCTCCCGGACTGACGCTTGCCGATGAGATCGCCGTCAATGAAGCGCTGCTTGCCTCCGGCGCGCCGATCGCGGCGATGAACACCATCCGCAAGCATGTCTCGACCATCAAGGGCGGGCGCCTGGCCGCCGCTGCCCATCCGGCCCGGGTCGTATCGCTGGTCGTGTCCGATATCCCGGGCGACAATCCGGCGCTGGTCGCATCGGGACCGACCGTTCCCGACACCGGCAGCCGCGCGGATGCGCTGGCCTCGATCGCCGCCTATGGCATGAAACTGCCGGACGCGGTCATGGCCCACATCAATTCGACCGCCGCCGACGCGCCGCGTCCCGATGATCGGCGTTTCGCCGGCAACGAGGTGCACCTGACCGCCTCGGCCGGCGTCTCTCTAGAAGCCGCCGCCGCCGAGGCTGAGCGGCAAGGCATTCAGGCCGTCATCCTCTCGGACGCGATCGAGGGCGAGGCGCGCGAGGTCGGCGGCGTCCACGCCGCGATCGCCCGCGAAGTGGCGACGCGCAATCGCCCGTTCGCCAAGCCGGTGCTGATCCTCTCCGGCGGCGAAACGACCGTGACGTTGCGGGCAAAAGGCAAGGGCGGCCGCAATTCGGAATTCCTGCTCGCTTTCGCCATCGGTATCGACGGCGTGAACGGCATCGATGCCTTGGCCGCCGATACCGACGGCATCGACGGCTCGGAGAACAATGCCGGCGCCTTCGCCAGCGGCTCGACCGTGGCGCGCATGCGCGCGGCAGGCGTCGACGCCAAGGCGATGCTCGCCGGCAACAATGCCTGGACGGCCTTCAATGCGGTCGGAGATTTGTTCGTCCCGGGGCCGACCGGCACGAATGTGAATGATCTGAGGGCGATTCTGGTTAGGTAGCGCGATAAGCGCTGACGTCGTCATTCCAGGGCGAAGCAGGAGCGAAGCTCCGTCGCGAAGACCCTGGAATCCATTCCGTGACGTCGGGCAAGGAATGCAGCGGAGCAGAATTCTGAACCGTTGCGGCGCATCGAAGTCACGGAATGGATCCTCGGGTCTGCGCGCGTCGCTTCGCTCCTTGCTCCGCCCGTGGATGACGAAGCGATAGGCGCTTCGGCTAATCTCCAACGCCGCAGAGCCGTTCAAAAGCGCACGCCCACCGGTCCCTCGGGTGCGTAGAACGATCAAGCAGCCATCAGCCCCTTCACCTTCCGCATATCCTGCAAAAACCGGTTCCTCTCCGCCTCCTTGTCCTCATGATCGCGGATGCGCAGGATGAAGGAGGGGTGGATGGTCACAAACACGCGCAAGCCATCCTCGCGCTCGATCACATCGCCGCGCATCTTGGTGATCGGCACGGCCTTGCCGAGCAGCGACTGCGCCGCCGTCGCGCCGAGCGCCACCACGAGGTTCGGCTTGACGAGGTCGAGCTCCTTGTCCAGCCACCAGCGGCAGGCCTGGATTTCGCCGGCATTGGGCTTCGAATGGATGCGCCTTTTGCCGCGCGGCTCGAATTTGAAGTGTTTGACCGCATTGGTCACATAGACCTTGCGGCGATCGATTTCGGCGTCGCCCAGGATGCTGTCGAATATTCTGCCGGCCGGGCCGACAAATGGTTTGCCGGCCAGATCCTCCTGATCGCCTGGCTGTTCGCCGACGAAGACCACGTCCGCGCTTTCCGGTCCTTCGCCGAACACGGTCTGCGTTGCGTCATGCCAAAGCGGGCAGCGGCGGCAGCCCTTCGCCTCTTCGCGCAACTCCGGAATATCTTCGGCTTCAGGCGCCACCACATCGGCCGGCTCGGGCCAATGCTTGGCCTTCACCTTGGCATGGCGCGGTAGTGGGGTGGTTGGCATCCGGTCGATCATCTCTGACGCGGCTCTGTCTGCTCCTGCTATCAAATCTGGAATGAGCGAGGCCACGGGAAGGTTCCGCCAATAATTCTTCGGCATCTCCTGCCGTCGGCAAAACGTGATTGCAGCGCCTGTCAGGCCCTGTGCTCAAACCTCATGCAGATAAAGATGATAGTCCAGCTCGCTGACGGTCCGCGCAACGCGCAGATATTCCGCCTGCTTGATCGCCACGAAGGTTCTGTGCAGGTCGGGGCCGAGCGCCGACTTCAGGAAATCGGAGCCTCCGGCCGCCTCGATTGCGGCGCGCCAGTCGGCGGGCATGGTCGATTTCTCCGTTGCCTGTTCATAGCCGTTCCCGGTCGTCTCGAGGCCAGGGTCCAGACCCTCGTCCAGGCCCTTGACGATGCCGGCCAGCACCGTTGCGGCGACAAGGTACGGATTCGCGTCGACGCCCGATGGCCGGTGCTCGATGCGGCGGTTCCTGGCGTCGCCCGCCGGCACGCGCAGCGCCACCGAGCGGTTGTTGACGCCCCAACTGGGCGCCACGGGGGCATAGGATTGCGAGACGAAGCGGCGCCATGAATTGGCGTGCGGCGCAAACACCAGCATGGATTCCGCCATGGTGTGGATGAGGCCGCCAAGCGCGTTGAGCAGGCTTAGCGACCATTTCTCGCCGGCTGCCTCGGTGAAGACGTTGCGGCCGCCATCGTCCTGCAGCGAGACATGGAAATGCATGCCCGATCCGGCATAGGCCTCGATGGGTTTGGCCATGAAGCAGGCGGTGACGCCGTGCCGCCGCGCCTGCGCCCGCACCAGCCGCTTCAGCATGACGAGATCGTCGGCCGCCCTCATCACGTCCTTGCGGTAGTTGAGCGTCAGTTCGTACTGGCCGGGCGCGTATTCGGAAATCACCGTCTCGGCTGGAATGCCTTGCGCCCTCGCGGCTGCGTAGATGTCGGAAAATAGTGGCTCCATGCCATGCAGATGGTCGACCGAATAGACTTCGGTCTTGGCCGAGCGGCGGCCGTCGAGCACCGCGCGGGCAGGCTGAACCTTGCCATCCGCGTCGCGCTCATTGGACAGCAGGAAAAACTCAAGCTCGAAGGCGCCCGCCGGATGCAGTCCGCGCGCCGCCAGCAATTCCACCTGCCTTGCCAGCACCAGCCGCGGGTCGGAGGTCATCGGCTGGCCGTCGAGGTGGTGCATCGACATCAGCACCTGGCCGCGCGGCGGGTTGGTGCCGAAGAGCGGGACCAGCGTGCCGGGGATCGGCCATGCCCTGAGATCGCCGTCGCCGGTGTCCCACACCAGTCCGGTTTCGTGCACATCCTCGCCGGTGATGTCGAGGCCGAGGATCGAGATCGGCAGATGCCGGCCGTTCTCGAAAATGCCCATCAGCTCGTGCCGGCGCACGATCTTGCCGCGGCCGATGCCGTTGGCGTCGGTGAGCACGATGTCGAACGCCTCGATCTCAGGATGCGCGTCGAGAAACGCCTTCGCCTCGGCGGGAGTCGAGCCGGAAGGAGAGGTGGTAGCGGCGTTCAGATTGTCCATCGCCGCTTTTCTCACGCCGCAAGCTTGCCCGCAACCGCGGCGAAGGCGGCGATCAGTCGGCTCACTTGCGCCGAAGTCGTTGCCGGTGAGATCAGCATCATGTTGTGGAACGGCGCGATCAGCACGCCGCGATTGACCAGCGCGACATGGATGGCGGCTTCGAGTTCCGGCGCATGCGCCTTCTCGGCCTCGCCGCCGTTTTGCAGCGGTCCGGGCGCACAGATGAACTCGACGCGGGCGCCGACCCGCGCGACATGCCAGGGCAGCTTGCTTCGCTGAATGACGGCGGAGAGCCCCGCATCGAGGCGGCGCGCCAGCCGGTCCATATGGGCGTAGGCTGCCTCCGTCATCACCTCTTCCAGCGTGGCGCGCATCGCCGCGAATTGCAGCGGGTTCGCCGACAGCGTGGTGCCCATGCCGGAATAGCCGGGCTCCTTGGTCTGGTTGTACGCGCCATAGCGCGTGGCGACCTCCTCGCTCATGCCCCAGATGCTCGCCGGCACGCCGCCGGCCACCGGCTTGCCGAGCACGAACAGGTCCGGCTCCAGCCCGTGCTTGCGCGTATAACCGCCCGGCCCCGTCGAAATGGTGTGCGTCTCGTCGATCAGCAGCAGCGTGCCGGCCGCGCGGGTCAGGCGCCGCAGCGCGTCGTGGAAACCGGGTTCCGGCAGCACCATGCAGGAATTGGTCAGCACCGGCTCGGTGATGACGCAGGCGACGTCGCGGGCCGCAAGCGCTGCCTCGAGCGCGGCAATGTCGTTGAACTCGACGATCTTGGTCGCTCGCGTGAGGTCGCGGAATTCGCCGGCCAGCCCAGGCCGGTTGACCGGTTTGCCGTCGATCAGCCGCACCATCGTCTCGTCGACCGAGCCATGATAGCAGCCGTTGAAGACCAGGATCTTTTCGCGCCCGGTCACCGCGCGGGCGACGCGCAGCGCAAAGCGGTTGGCGTCTGTGGCGGTGGTGGCGATCTGCCAGTAGGGCAGGCCGAAGCGCTGCTGCAGGAGTGGGCCGATCGCCAGCGCATCCTCGCTTGGCAGCATATAAGTCAGACCCCGAGCGGCCTGCCGGCGGATCGCCCGGGCGACCGCCGGCGGCGAATGGCCGAGCATCGAGCCGGTATCGCCGAGGCAGAAATCGTCGAGCTTGTTGCCGTCGATGTCAGTGATGGTAGCGCCCTTGGCGCCGTCGACCAGGATCGGGAACGGCGTCGGCCAGTCGCTCATCCAGTGCATCGGCACCCCGCCGAGGAAACCGGCAATGCCGTTGCCGAGCTTCGCCTCGGATTTCGGCCGCGCCTTGTGGAAGGCGGCCGCCTCCGTCTCGCGCAATTCGGCGATGCGGGCGACGTCGATGCCGCCGATGGAAGTCCGGTCGATTGAATGCATGAAGTCCCCTCAGACGGTAGGCAGTAGGCAGTAGGCAGTAGGCAGTAGGCAGTAGGCAGTAGGCAGTAGGCAGTAGGTGCCGTCGTCCCTAAGCCCTACTGCCTATTCCCTACTGCCTACGCGGTGATATCGATCACGCCGCAATCGCCGGCGGCGCTGCCAAACACGACACGGCGTTCTTCCTTGTCCCACATCATCGACGTGATGGCGCCCTTGCCGGGGCGGCGCAGCAGCACTTCCTTGGCGTCGGCGAAGCGCGCCGCAATCACCATGCCGTCCTCATAGCCGATGGCCGTGACATCTTGGCTGGGATGGCAGGCAACACAGGTCACCATGGTATTGCCGCGCGTGCCGAGCTCCAGCGGCGCCTTGCCCATCGGTCCGTCTTTGCTGGCGAACGGCCACACGATCGCTGCCGGCGCGCCGGAGCTCGCCAGCCATTTGCCCTTCACGCTCCAGGACAGGCTCTTCACCTTGCCCGGATAGCCCGACATGCGCATGTGCTTGCCGTCGGCGAGCTTCCAGCCATGCAGCGCGTTCTCCTGCATGGTGGTGACGAGGAAGGCGCCGTCCGGTGAAAAGGTGATGCCGGTATGGGCGCCGGCCCATTCGAGCTCCACCGGCTTGCCCTCGGCGGCCGGGAAATGCAGCGTCGCGCCATTGTAGCGGGCGACACCGAAGCGCATGCCCTTGGGCGAGAAGGCGAGCCCCTCCACCGAGCGCGGATGGCTAAATTCCTTGATCTTGCCGTCGGCGAAACGCACGAAGGCCGTCTTGCCCGAAGCATAGGCGATCGCGCCCTGCGGTCCGGCAGTGACGCTGGTGATCCACTTTTTGCCGGCGCTGGCCAACTCGCTCACCTCGCCGCCGGCCTTCACGGCAAACACCTTGCCATCCTCGCCGCCGGTGATCAGCCGGTCGTTGGCCGCGTCATGGAAGGCGGCGAGCAGGCCGTCATTGGCCTGAACCGTCTTGTGCCCATTATCGAGCCGGTGGATCGCGCCGTCGGCGAGCGCGAAATGCGGCACGTCGTTCAAGAAGACGGCGGCAACGCAATGGCCTTCGAGATCAAGCGGGGCGACTGTGGGCATGCAAACGGTCCGTTCGAGATTAGCCAGCGCGGCTAGGTGCGGCCTTGCCTTCTCCCCTTGTGGGAGAAGGTGGATCGGCGCGCAGCGCCGAGACGGTTGAGGGGTGGGTGACGGAACGCCGTCATCGCCGAACTGGAGCACCCCTCATCCGACCTCGCTTCGCGAGGCCACCTTCTCCCACAAGGGGAGAAGGAAGAACGGGCAGCGCTAGCGCTTGAAAGTCAGGAAATCAAGCCGCCTGGCAGGCTTCAAAACTCTTCCTGAGCCGCTCGGCGTCGAGATCGCGGCCGATGAAGACCAGCCGGCTTTCGTGTTTTTCGCCATCCTTCCAGGCGCGCTGGTGGTCGCCTTCGAGGATCATGTGCACGCCCTGCAGCACATAGCGGTCCTCGTCGCCCTGCAGCGCGATGATGCCCTTCAGCCGCAGGATGTTCGGCCCTTCCATCTGGGTCACCTTCTCGATCCAGGGAAAGAATTTCTTGGGGTCCATCTCGCCGCCGCGCAGCGACACCGACTTCACCGTCACGTCATGGATGTCGGAAGCATGGTCGTGATGGTGATGATCATGACCGTCATGATCATGATGATGGTCATGGTCGTGATCATGCGCGTCGAGGAAATGCGGATCGTTCTCCAGCGCCCGCGACAGGTCGAAGGCGCCGCGGTCGAGCACTTCGTCAAGCGCCACGCCGGAACGCTGGGTGCGATGGATTTTTGCCGCCGGGTTGATGGCGCGGATCGTCGCTTCGACCTTTTCAAGCTCATCGGGCGTGACGAGGTCGGTCTTGTTCAGCACCACCACGTCGGCGAACGCGATCTGGTCCTCGGCTTCCTTGGAATCCTTCAGGCGCAGCGGCAGGTGCTTGGCGTCGACCAGCGCCACAACCGCGTCGAGCTTGGTCTTGGTGCGCACGTCGTCGTCCATGAAGAAGGTCTGCGCCACCGGCACCGGGTCGGCGAGGCCCGTGGTCTCGACGACGATGGCGTCGAAGCGGCCGGGTCGCCGCATCAGGCCTTCGACCACGCGGATCAGGTCGCCGCGCACCGTGCAGCAGACACAGCCATTGTTCATCTCGTAGATTTCCTCGTCGGACTCGACGATCAGGTCGTTGTCGATGCCGATCTCGCCGAACTCGTTGACGATGACGGCGTAACGCTTGCCGTGGCTCTCCGACAGGATGCGGTTGAGCAGCGTCGTCTTGCCCGCGCCGAGATAGCCGGTAAGAACGGTTACGGGGATTTGCGTCTGTGCGTCGCTCATGGGTTGCCTCGAAAATCCTGGATTGTCGGCCTGATATAGGATGGGTGTCGAGCTTTTGCACGCGCCAAACCGATGGGCCAGGCCGACCCTCCAAGCGGAATGGCCCCAGGCACGGATCGGCGGCGGCCGAGGCAGGCCAGACGGAGGAACTGCTCGGGCGCCCAAGCGCCTTCATCAGCGTCCGCTGTGAATCTCGCCGGTGCAAAAGTCGTTTGTCATCTAACTGAAATAAACATCTGGCATCACCTGCGCGGGCACCGCAATGCTTGCCGGCAAAGCGTTCCGCAAGCCGGACTCTTTAAATCGTCATTTGCCAGCCGTCGGACAGCCTCTATGCTTGTCCGCGCCGGTTCGGCCGAAGAGGGAACGACCATGGCCAAGGCGGACAAGACGGCGACAATGAGCCGGCTGCATTCGGCGGCAAGGCTGGCGCGCACAGCGCTCGCCGCGCGGCTTCTGGCGCACGGCTTCTATGCCGGCCAGGACCAGATCATGCTGGCGCTCGACCGCGAGGACGGCCAGACCCCCGGCAACCTCGCCGGCCGGCTCGGCGTGCGCCCGCCGACCATCACCAAGACCATCAACCGGCTGCAGGCGCAGGGTTTCCTGGAAAAGCGCGCCTCCAACGCCGATGCCCGCCAGGCCCATATCTTCCTCACCGAGTCCGGCCGCGAAACCATCCGCGCCATCGAGAAGTCGGTCAAGAAGACCGAGAAACAGGCGCTGAGAGGCCTCGACAAGAAGGACCAGAAGGCGCTGTTCAAGCTGCTCGCCCGCATCGAGGCGAATCTGTCGAACGAAGATCTGGTGCTGATCGACGATGACGCGGAGTTGGATGAGGCGTGACGCGCAGCGTCATCGCTCAACCGCGAGACGTTCGAAGCGCGATGCGCAGCATCGTCGCTCCACGCACCGGCTTAGCATTGCAAGCGCGACGCGTAAGCGTCGTCGCTTCACCCAAGTATCGGCGGCTTAGCGGAAAAGGCGACGATGCTGCGCATCGCGCCTGAGCGACGACGCTGCGCGTCGCGCTTACGCGTCGCGCACCAGCGCTGCCCAGCGCCCCGGCGTCATGCCGAACGCCTTCTTGAAATGCCGGTTGAAATGGCTCTGGTCGCTGAAGCCGGCGCCGGCGGCGATTTCCGCCAGCGACTCGCCCTCGGCGATCATGCGCCGCGCCTTTTGCAGCCGGCGCATCAACAGGAAGCGATGCGGGCTGGTCGAATAGGTGGCGCGAAAATGGCGCGACAACGCGTAGCGGTCGAGGCCGGTGACGGCCTCCAGCTCATCGGAGCGCACCGGTCGCTCGGCATTCTCCTCGAGATAGTCGCGGGCAAGCGCGGCGGCGCGCCATGCGGTCTTGCCCGTTGACTTTGCCGGCTGCCCGGCATGGCGTTTGAGGTGTTGCGCCAGCTGCGCAACGAAATCTGCCACGAACAGGTCGCCGAGTGCCTCGTCCAGCGGTGCCAGCGCCGACAACAACGTGTCGCGCAAGCGAGGATCGTCGACCACGGCGTCGCGAACGAAAGGCAGCGGCTCGCCATCGAGGCAGTCGAGCAGCAGGGACGACTCCAGATACAGGATCCTGTAGCGCAGGCCGTCTTCCGTGCCGGCGCCGCCATCGTGCAATTCGTCTGGATGCAGCACGATCGCCTGGCCGGGCAGGCTGTGTTGCAGCGCGCCGCGATAATGGAAGCGCTGCACGCCGTTCAGCGTCACGCCGATGGCATAGGTGTCGTGCCGGTGCAGCTCGAAGGCGTTGCCATGGAAGCGCGCCTCGATGCGTTCGAGACCCGAGCCGCCCGGAGCCGAAACGATGCGATCGCCGTTGGCCGCATCCGCGCACGAACGTTCAAGACCTTCCTTCGCTTCTTCGCTTAGAGCCTGCGCCATCGCCTGTCCCGCCCGTCACGGGCCGTCTCGGAGTCTCAATCTTGGTGTTCGACACGAAAATTGCAATTGTTCTCAGAGAGGACCTGCCGGTGTGGCAGAAGCTCAACGTCACCGCGTTCCTGACCAGCGGCATCGTTGCGCAGTTCCCCGAAATCATCGGCGAGGCTTACCGTGATCGTGCCGGCAACCTCTACAACCCGATGTCGATCCAGCCGGTTATTGTCTTGTCGGCCGATGCGGCGACGCTGGGCGCGATCCACCGCCGGGCATTGGAACGCGGCGTGACGACATCCGTCTATGTCGAGGAGATGTTTTCGACCGGGCACGACGTCGCCAACCGCGCCGTCTTCGCCGAATTCGCCCCGGACGACGCCAAGGTCGTCGGCATCGCCATGCGCGGCGAGAAAAAACTCGTCGACAAGATCACCAAGGGCGCCCGCATGCATGGCTGATTTATGCCATCTTGAACCGTCGAGATTGGCAGCGAACTCACCAGCTTCGTCATCCACGGGCGGAGCGGGAGCGAAGCGGACGCGGAGACCCGAGGATCCATTCCGCGACCTTAGCCGGAGTGTGCAACTGGGCAGAATTCTGCGCCGCTGGCGGAGCGTCAATGTAACGGCATGGATCCTCGGGTCTGCGCGCGTCGCTTCGCTCCTTGCTTCGCCCGTGGATGACGACTGCGCGAACTGTTCAAGCCAATCGCCAACCGACAAGGCGCTCTAAGCCTGTCCGAAGCGCTTGTTGGGCCAGTCGCTTTTGGCTTGCTGGCAAGGGCCGATTGCCTCAGAAGGGTACCGTCTATCTTCCTTCGGCCCGACCTTGAGCGCTCCCAGAAACAATGACGACAGCGCAACGCCGCCCGCGGCGATGCTTCTGATGCTGTGCGTCTATGTCTGCTTCACCTTTCTCGACACCTCCAGCAAATATCTGGTGCTGGCCGGCGTCTCGGCGCTGATCGTCGCGTGGGCCCGCTTCACCATGCATGTCCTGCTGGTCGGCATCTTCCTGCGCGGCTGGCGCGAGCCGGTTCGCTTCCGCGCCAACAACCTGCCGGCGCACCTCTTGCGCGGCGTCCTTTTGTTCGGCTCGACCATGTTCAATATCCTGGCGCTGCGCACGCTGCAGTTGGCCGAGACAACGTCGATCTATTTCTTCGGCCCGATGGTCATCACCGCGCTTGCCGGCCCGCTGCTCGGCGAATGGGCCGGCTGGCGGCGCTGGCTGGCGATTCTCACCGGCTTCGTCGGCGTGCTCATTATCACCAGGCCTGGCGTCGGCGTGTTCGGCATCGGTCATCTCTTCGCGCTGGGCTCGATGCTGTCGAACAGTATTTACGTGATCATGACGCGGCGCATGTCGTCGACGGAGACCTCGGAGAGCCTGATCCTCTTTTCGGCGCTGGCACCCGCCGTGCTGCTCCTGCCGCTGCTGCCTTTCTCGCTGTCATTGCCGCAGGATGGCTGGCACTGGGTCATCCTGTTGATGCTCGGCGTCTTCGGCGCCGGCGGCCACTATTTGCTGGTCCGGGCCTATCGTCTGGCGACCACGACCCAGCTCGCGCCCTATCCCTATTCGCAGATGGTGTGGATGATCATTTCCGGCTGGCTGATCTTCCACCAGTTCCCCGACCGCTGGACGCTGCTCGGCGCCGCCATCATCGTTGCCAGCGGGCTCTACATCATCCATCGCGAGCACCGGCTTCGCGTCCGCAACTCCGCCTCGCTCGACACCGAGGCCGAGGCGCTGGCGAAAAAACTTTGATTTGCGCCGAATCCGGTGGCATAAGGCCGTTTTAAAAAATTTAAAGACCCTGGGGAGCGAAGGGCACTGGCACAGAAGATCAAGCTTTCGACGATCGCGGATGCGCTCGGCGTTTCCACGGCAACGGTGTCGCTGGCGCTGCGCGACAGCCCGCTGGTCGCCGGCACGACGCGCGAGCGCATCAAGGAGCACGCCCGCGCCATCGGCTATATCTACAACCGTCGCGCCGCCTCGTTGCGCACCTCGCGCTCCGGCATCGTCGGCGTCGTCGTGCACGACATCATGAACCCGTTCTTCGCCGAGATACTGCGCTCGATCGAAAGCGAGCTCGACCGCAGCCGCCAGACCTTCATCCTGTCAAACCACTACGACCAGCTGGAAAAGCAGCGCACCTTCATCGACACGCTGCTGCAGCTGGGCGCCGACGGCGTCATCATGTCGCCGGCCATCGGCACGCCGGCCGAGGACATCATCATGGCCGAGGAAAACGGCCTGCCGGCAGTGCTGATCGCGCGCACCGTTGCCGGCGCCGATGTGCCGGTGTTCCGCGGCGACGATGCCTATGGCACCGCGCTTGCCACCAATCATCTGATCTCGCTCGGCCACAAGCGCATCGCCATGGTCGGCGGCACCGACCAGACCTCGACCGGCCGCGACCGCTACCAGGGCTATCTCAACGCGATGGAGGCGGCCGGCCTGGAGGTGAAGCCGTCCTGGCGCATTCCCGGGCCGCGCACCAAGCAGGCGGGTTTCGAGGCCTCGGGACAGTTTCTGGCGCTGAAGGACAGGCCCACCGCTGCCTGCTGCTGGAACGATCTGGTCGCGATCGGGTTGATGAACGGCATCGCGCGCGCCGGCCTCGTGCCGGGCGTCGATATCTCGGTCACCGGCTATGACGATCTCGAGGAGGCGGCAATCGCGACACCGGCCCTGACCACGGTCTGGAACGGCCAGCGCGAGGTCGGCCGCCGCGCCGCCAGCGCCCTGCTTGACAAATTGAACGGACAGGCAGTGCGGCCCTCGCAGGAGCTGATCAAGCCGGAACTGCATGTGCGGCAGTCGACCGGCAAGCCAGTGGAGCGTGCATGAAGGCCGAAGGAAAATTGCCGGTCGCCATCCTTGTGCCGGGCGATTTCAACGACCATGCCCTCGGCCGCATCGACGAGGCGTTCAAGTGTGTGCGGATCGAACGCGCCGATCCGTCTTTGGTTACGGACGAGATCCGCGCCACGGTGCGCGGCATCGCCTCCTATGCAGGCATCGACGCGGCGATGATCGAAGCGCTGCCCAATCTTGAGATTATCGCCAGCTTCGGCGCCGGCTATGATTCGGTCGACGCCGGTCACGCGGCCAAGCGCGGCGTCATGGTCACCAACACGCCCGATGTCTTGACCGAGGAGGTCGCCGACACCGCCATCGGTCTTCTGATCAACACCGTGCGCGAGCTCTACGCCGCCGAGAAATGGCTGCGCGACGGCGACTGGGTGACCAAGGGCAATTATCGCCTGAGCCGGCTTACCTTGCGTGGCCGCCGCGTCGGTATCTTCGGCATGGGCCGCATCGGCCGATCCGTCGCCCGTCGCCTTGAAGCCTTCGGCCTGCCGATCGCCTATCACAACCGGCGCAAGGTCGAAGGCCTGGCTTACGAATATCATGCCACTTTGAAGGGGCTTGCCGAAGCCGTCGACACGTTGATCTGCATTGCCCCGGGCGGCACCTCCACCGAGAAAGCGGTTAATGCCGAGGTCCTGTCGGCGCTGGGTTCGAACGGCGTCTTTGTCAATGTCGGCCGCGGCTCGACGGTGGACGAGGCAGCCCTTGCTGCCGCCCTCAAGAGCGGCACCATCGCAGCCGTCGGGCTCGACGTCTTTGCCGACGAGCCGAACGTGCCGCAGGCCCTGCTCGATGCTCCCAACGCCTCGCTTCTGCCGCATGTCGGCTCGGCGTCGGTCCACACCCGCCGCGCCATGGCCGATCTGTGCGTCGACAACCTCGTGTCGTGGTTTACCGACCGCCGGCCGCTGACGCCGGTGCCCGAGACGCTCAACGTCAAGGCGCGAGCCTGAGGCGTTTCACCGTTTCAGGGAAAACGGCGAATTCACGAAAACGGCAAACCGCCTGTCTCTTTGCTTTGGTGCAATTCCGGACGGAAAGCCGTCCTGGAAATGCTCCAATCCGCACGCGTCGCCACATTATTAACGCCCACTTAACCCTTTGGAATCATTCTGCATACTTGGTTATGTGCGGAAAGGCGGGGTGAAGCTGTTCGTTGGCTTGGCAGCATCGGTAGCGTTGTTCGGGGGCGTTCAGTTCCTGCATGGCGGCAACGGCCAAAGCGAGGCCACTGAACTCATCCCGACAAACGCCTATCGGCTGACCGCCAATGGCGATGAAGCGGCCTGCGCCATCCATCGCGGCGCCGAAGTCTCGGAGGGCCTGTCGTTGCTTTCCGTCCCCCGAACTGCCGCAAGCTGATGCCTGGCATCGAGCACGCGAAATTCTGGCGCGAGCAGGCGGATGGTTCGGTCGCTTTCAGTGACGGGGTCGATCCGATCGTCACCTTCGGCGTTGCCGATGGCGACGGCTACGAATCCTACGCGCCGGCCGCGCCGCTTCTGGCGCTGAGCACGAGCGAATAGCCGCGGAACTGTCCAGGCTTACTCTGCCGCGGCGCGGGCACCTGTTTTGGCGGCCGCATGCAGGCGCACCGCATCGCCGAAGGCCTTGAAGATCTTGGCGGAATTGCTGTCCGACTTCACCCAGTATTCGGGGTGCCATTGCACGCCGACTGCGAAGGCGCGGGCATCCTTGACGGAGACTGCTTCGATCGTGCCGTCGCTGGCCAAAGCCTCGACCTGGAGCCTGGAGCCCAGCAGGTCGATTGCCTGGCGATGCAGCGAATTCACCTTGATCTCGCCGGCGCCGAACACGCCGGCAAGGCAGCTTCCGGGCTTGATCGAGATCGTCTGGTGGATGCCGAAGCGCTCGTCCTGATTGTCGCTCACCGGCGCGCGGTGGTCGAGCGAGCCATCGCGCTCCTGGATTTCGGTGCCCAGCGTGCCGCCGAGCGCGACGTTCAGCTCCTGGATGCCGCGGCAGATGGCAAGCAACGGCACGCCGCGCTCGATCGCCTTGCGGATCAGCGGCAGCGTGGTTGCGTCGCGCGCCGGATCGTAGGGGCCGTTGGCCTCGCTGGGATCGCCGCCATAGAGCGAGGGATGCACGTTGGACTTCGAGCCCGTCACCATGACGCCGTCGACCGACGACAGCAGCTCGTCGAAATCGAGCCGATCGCCGAAGGACGGCACCAGCAGCGGGAACACGCCGGCGCCCGCGACCGCCGCTTCCAGATACTGCTGGGGTGCCGCGTGCCAGGTGTAGTTGTCGAACTGGCGGACGTCGGACGAGACTGCGACGAGCGGTTGCTGCATTTTGGGTTTGGATTCCTTCGAGAGCTAAGGAGTTAATCTGCCTACAAAATAGGCGATCTGAAGGCAGTTTGCCATGGTGAGTTTCGCTGCCTTGCATGGGCCAGCGGCAGGTTCGTTAGACTATAGTTGCACGCGGCGCCGGAATGGCTGCAACCCTCGCCCGCAACGCTGGACTCGACCCTTTGCCTGTGTATGTTTCTTCCCCAACCGATCTGGGCACGAGGATGCCCTGACGTCGGTCAGTTGATCCGCAAGGGAGGAAACTTAATGGATCGTCGTTCTTTCATTCGCAAGGCCGGTGCGTCCGGCGTGGGCGCCGCGGCAGCAGCGGCGGCACTTGCCACGCCGGCCATTGCCCAGTCCAATCCCAAGGTGACCTGGCGGCTTGCATCGTCCTTCCCGAAATCGCTCGACACGATCTATGGCGGCGCCGAAGTCTTCTCAAAAATGCTGTCGGAGGCGACCGACGGCAATTTCCAGGTCCAGGTCTTCGCCTCCGGTGAGCTCGTGCCCGGCCTGCAGGCTGCGGACGCCACCACGGCCGGCACAGTCGAGGCCTGCCATACGGTCGCATACTATTACTGGGGCAAGGACCCGACCTGGGCGCTCGGTGCCGCAGTGCCCTTCTCGCTCAACGCGCGCGGTATGAATGCCTGGCACTATCATGGCGGCGGCATCGACCTGTTCAACGAGTTCCTCGCCACGCAAGGGCTGTTCGGCCTGCCGGGCGGCAATACCGGCGTTCAGATGGGCGGCTGGTTCCGCAAGCAGATCAACACGGTGGCCGATCTCTCGGGCCTCAAGATGCGCATCGGCGGCTTTGCCGGCAAAGTTGTGCAGAAGCTCGGCGTCGTGCCGCAGCAGATCGCCGGCGGCGACATCTATCCGGCGCTGGAGAAGGGCACCATCGACGCCGCCGAATGGGTCGGCCCCTATGACGACGAGAAGCTCGGCTTCTATAAGGTCGCGCCCTACTACTACTATCCCGGCTGGTGGGAAGGCGGCCCGACCGTGCATCTGATGTTCAACAAGGCCAAATACGAAGAGCTTTCGCCGGCCTACAAGTCGCTCGTGCATACCGCCGCGCAAGCGGCGGACGCCAACATGCTGCAGAAGTACGACTATCTCAATCCGGCGGCGGTGAAGCGGCTTGTGTCGAACGGTGCCAAGCTGGCGCCGTTCAGCCAGGAGATCATGGCCGCCTGCTTCGAGAAGGCCAATGAGGTCTATGCCGAGATGGAATCCAACAACGCGCCGTTCAAGAAGATCTGGGAATCGATCAAGGCATTCCGCAAGGAGCACTATCTCTGGGCCCAGGTCGCCGAATACAATTACGACACCTTCATGATGGTGCAGCAGCGCAATGGCAAGCTGTAGGAAGATTAGCCCCTTCTCCCCGTCACTATACGGGGAGAAGGTCCCGGCAGGGGGATGAGGGGCAGCGCCAGCTTCGGCGATTGAAAAGCCTAGAGCCGTGATCTGGGTCTAACCCTTACCCATCCGACGTCGGCGCCGCCCCTCACCTGCCTGCCGGCATCCTCTCCCGTATAGGGACGGGGAGAGGGGCGCCCTCATCGGCGGTTTCGCCAATCGCCAACGTTGCAAGATGGAAAACTGCGCCATCAGCCTTGGCCCGGCACCACCAGCACCTTGACCTCGCCCGGCGCCGGCGGATTGGCGATCACGTCCGGTGCCTCTTCGAGGCTGACCTGCTTCGAAATCAGCCGGTCGATCTCGATCGCGCCGGAGGCGATCAGATGAGCCGCCCTTCCATGCGTGAACGGGTTGAGGAAGGAGCCGAGCACCTTCAGTTCGCGAAACAAGAGATCGAACGGCTCGATTTCCACCTTCATGCCTTGCGGCACGACGCCGACGATCACCACCGTGCCGCCCGCCTTTGCCATGCGCATCGACTGCTCGACCGTGTCGCGGACGCCGGCGCATTCCAGCACCACGTCGACGCCGCCGGGCGCCAGGCCATTCGGCCCGGCCACGGCCGCGATCGGGTCGCCGGCGCTTGGGTCGATCGTCGCGGTCGCGCCGAGTTCCTCGGCGAGCGCGCGCCGCGAAGCCTGCCGGGTCGACAGAATGATGGTCGCCGCGCCCGCGAGCTTGGCCAGCTGCACGACGAGCAGGCCGATGACGCCGCCGCCCAGCACCACGACCGATGCGCCCGGCCGGATCGCGGCCAGGTCGACGCCGTGCAGGCAGCAGGCGAGCGGCTCGCAGAAAGCGCCATGCGGCGGCTTGAGGTTTGCGGGCAGTCGGAAGGCTTGGCTTGGCGGCATCAGGACGTAATCGGCGAAGCCGCCGTCGCGGTGGATGCCGATGGCGCGCAGATTGCTGCAGAGATTGACGCGGCCGGCATGGCAATGGGCGCAGCGCCCGCAGGCAATGTTCGGATCGCCGGTGACGCGGTCGCCGACGGCAATGCCCGTCACCGCCGCGCCGACCGCTTCGACGATGCCGGAGAACTCATGGCCGAGCGTCACCGGCGGCGTGCAGGGAAATTCGCCATGGAAGAGGTGGCGGTCGGTGCCGCAGACGCCGCAGGCCTCGATGCGCACCAGAACGTCCTCAGGCCCGGGAACGGGTTTTGCGACCTCGCGCAACCCGATCTTACCTACCGCTTCCAGCCGCACGGCTCTCATGGGTATCCTCAATTGAATTTGGGCGGCTGCGAGAGATCGGGCGCTGGCGCCGCCGGCTTGGCCGGCGCATCGCCGAAGCTCGGCGGCTGCGACAGGTCGGGCGTGCCGGGTGCCGCCGGAGCGCCGCCATTGGACGGCGCAGCTCCATTGTTGTTCGCCGGGGGCGTGCCGAGCGGCGACAGCGAAGGCATGTCGGGCAGTCTGAGATCGATGGTGCTGGGCTCCACCGCGGCGCCCTTGTAGCGCATGACCATCTGCGGGAAGGCGATGGTCAGCCCGATCATGATCACCTGGATCAGGACGAACGGCACGGCACCCCAATAGATCTGCCCGGTGGTGATCGGCGCGATCTGCTTGCCGGTGATCCTGTCGAGGTAGGGCACGCGGGCCGCGACCGAGCGCAGGTAGAACAGCGCGAAGCCGAAGGGCGGGTGCATGAAACTGGTCTGCATGTTGACGCCGAGCAGCACGCCGAACCAGATCAGGTCGATGCCGAGCTTGTCGGCGGCCGGCGCCAGCAGCGGCACGATGATGAAGGCGAGCTCGAAGAAATCGAGGAAGAAGGCAAGCACGAAGACCAGGATGTTGACGCCGATCAGGAAGCCGGTCTCGCCGCCGGGCAGCGATGTCAGCAGGTGCTCGACCCAAATATGGCCGTTGACGCCATAGAAGGTCAGCGAAAACACGCGCGCGCCGATCAGGATGAACAGCACAAAGGCGGAAAGCCGGGTCGTCGAGGCCAGCGCCTGGTTGATGACGTCCATCGTCAGGCGGCCCTTCATTGCCGCCATGATGAGCGCGCCGACGGCGCCCATGGCGCCGCCTTCCGTCGGCGTGGCGATGCCGAGAAAGATCGTGCCCAGAACCAAGAAGATCAGCGCCAGCGGCGGGATCAGCACGATCACCACCTGCTGCGCCAGCTTCGACATGATGTTGATACGGAGCCGCTGATCGAGGATGGCGACGACATAAATGACGATGACGCCGACGGCGAAGCCGAGGATGTCGGCATTGTCGCCGTGGGTCGGCGCAAGGTAGCGATAGGCCGCGTATGAAATCGCGCCCGTCACCACAACTGCCACCAGCAGAGATATCACGCCGTGGCCGAGCGTACGCGCCTCGAGCGGCAGCGCCGGCATCGAGTTCGGCCGGACGATCGACATGATCAGGATATAGAGCATGTAGATGCCGGTGAGCACGAGGCCGGGGATCAACGCGCCGGCATACATGTCGCCGACCGAGCGTCCCAGCTGGTCGGCCAGCACTATCAGCACCAGCGACGGCGGGATGATCTGCGCCAGCGTGCCGGAGGCGGCGATGACGCCCGAGGCCACGCGCCGGTCGTAGCCGTAGCGCAACATGATCGGCAGCGAGATCAGGCCCATGGCGATGACCGAAGCGGCCACCACGCCGGTCGTTGCGGCAAGCAGCGCACCGACGAAGATCACCGCATAGGCAAGCCCGCCGCGGATCGGCCCGAACAGCTGCCCGATCGTGTCGAGCAGATCCTCGGCCATGCCGGAGCGCTCCAGCACGATACCCATGAAGGTGAAGAATGGTATCGCCAAGAGCGTGTCGTTCGACATCACCCTGGTGCCGTAAAAATTGTCGGGAAGCGCATGCAGCAGCGGCCAGGCAAGGTTGATCGACCCGCCGGAATAGGGCGACAGTACGACACCGATGAAGAAGAACATCAGCCCGTTGGCGGCGAGCGAGAAGGCTACGGGGTAGCCGATCAACAGGAAGATGACCAGCGAGGCGAACATGATAGGCGCCATGTTCTGCGCGATGAATTCGATCACGAGCGCACCTCGCCCGCGTGCGCCTTGGCTTCCTCGGCCAGCGCCTTGGCCTCGAGCTCGGCCTGCTCATGGGCCGAGATAAAAGGAGTGGGATCGTCCATGTCGCCACGCATGATGGCGATCTTCTTGATGATTTCGGAAATCCCTTGCAGCGCGAGCAGGAAGAAGCCGACCAGCAGGATGGCCTTGGCCGGCCACACGATCAGGCCGCCGGCATTGGTCGACATCTCGCCGCTGCGGAAGGAAAGCGACACGTAAGGCACGAAATAGATCACCATCAGCACCACGAACGGCATCAGGAAAAAGAGATGGCCGAAGAGGTCGATCCAGTGCTGCACACGGCGCGAGAACATGCCGTAGACAATGTCGATGCGGATATGGTCGTTCTGTTTCAGCGTGTAGGCGGCGGCCAGCATGAAGGCGGCCCCGAACAGGTACCACTGCAGCTCCAGCCAGGCGTTGGAGGAGATGTCGAACACCTTGCGGATGACGGCGTTGCCGGCGCTCACCAGGATCGCGAGCAGGATCAGCCACGACACCCAGCGGCCGGTGAACTCATTGATGCGGTCGATCGTCCTGGATAGAGCGAGCAGCCCTGCCATGCATAGTCCTCCCTGGTACCGGCAGCGCGCCCGATTCCCCCTCCGGTGTCGCGCCGCTTGGCCCAACGATATGCAGTGCGTGGTCCGGCAGGTCAACATGACAAAGCGACGGCAAACAGATCGGCAAGCCGCGCAGAGGCGGAATGCCGCCGCATGACGCAACGTCATGCAACCAAAGTCTGGGAGCTCAGGCGATCTTGGCCTGGTCGCGCCCGGCGCCGATCAGCACCAGCATGGCGACGAGGAAGAGATAGATCCAGGCGTCGCGCCATTCGAGCGGGAAATAGCCGGCCCAGAGCGATTCCGCCATACCGAAGGCCGCGGCACCAAGCGCCGCCTTGAGCGGCGACAGATAGCCGCCGACCGCCGTCACGAACAGGATCTTGAGGCCGTAGACCAGCCCGGTGCCAAAGGAGACATTGCCATAATAGAGACCAGCAAGCACGCCGGCCAGCGCGGCGCAAAAGCCGCTGAACAGCACGGCGCGGCGGAACACGGCGGTGACGTCGATGCCGCACATCGCCGCCGCTTTCGGGTCGTCGGAGACGGCGCGCCAGGCGCGGCCGAAATGCGAATGCGAGAACAGCCAGGCCGCCAGCGCCACCACCGCGATGATACAAGCGCAATCGAGCAGCTGGATCACCGTGAGCGTCACCTTGAAGCCCTCACCCTGGGCAAAGATGACGGGGTTGGCGAGCATCGGCGGCAGCCACAGGTCATGCGTATCGGCCGCGATGCGGCTCGCTTCCGACAGGAAGATGAGAATGCCGAGCGTCGTCACCACGATGGCGTTGGGCGAGCGGTCGGCGAGCCTCTCGAAAACGCTGCGCGACAGGACATGACTGATCAGCGCGGCATAAAGCACGGCGGCGGCGACGCCGAGCATTACCGCGGCGGCCAGCGTCAGCCACAGCGCCTGATAGCCGAAGGCGGCGGTCAGGATCATCGTCTGGCCGCAGAAGGCGAACAGCGCGCCGTAAGCCAGGTTGGTGCGATGCAGGATGCCGTTGGTCAGCACATAGCCGAAGGCGAGCAGCGCATAGAGCGCGCCCGAATGCAGCCCGTTCAGCACCTGCTGGAAGAAATAGAGCATGCGATATCCTACAGGTCGTATGACGCGACCCCGCCGGACCGTTGCACTCGGAATCTAACTTGTCAAATGCGTTTTATCGGTTAGATTTCTGTCATGACGGTTTCCTGGACCCCGCACCGCTTCACCGGCGGCATCCTTGCGCTCGACACGGCGAACACCGTCGTGCTGCGCAACGATCCGCAAAAGTCCTTTGACCGTTTTGACGATCCGGCCGAGATCGCCCGCTTCGCCGAGGCGGCGAGCGGCTTTCGCGCGGCCGAGCTCGGCGGCCGAAGGCTGCAGGCGCCGGAGCCGGGCGAGATAAAGCCAGCCGTCGTCTCGATTCGCGAAGCGACCGACCGCCTGTTTCGTCATGCCGTATCGAACGGCGCGATTGCGACCAGCCACTTGCCGGACTTCCTCACGGCCTGCGCCGGCGGGCTGTCCGGCAGCGCGACCGAGATCGGGGTGCCGGGCCAGCCTTTCGGCGATCCGCAAACGCCGATCGCCTTCGAGGCGGCTTTGGCCGTCTCGGCGCTGTCGCTGCTGCGCGACGAAACGGTGGCGAGGCTGAGGATCTGTCCCAATTGCAGCTGGCTGTTCGTCGACCGCAGCCGCAACGCCAGTCGCCTCTGGTGCGACATGGCGGTTTGCGGCAACCGCCAGAAGGCAAACCGCTATTACCGCCGCCGCACAGCGGCGAGGGAGGTCAGCAATGCTTAGGAAATTGTCGCGTTCGGCTCTGGTCGGCGTCGCCTTGATCGCTGCATTCGCGCTCGGCGCGTGCCGCGACACCGGCAACGACCAGCTCTTCGCCATCTCCGGCAAGCTGTTCGAATTCAATTACCGGCTCGCCATCGCCACCTATGTCATCACGCTGAAGCCGCTGCGCCCGATGGTCGACGGCCAGGTCGCGGTGGTGAGCTTCCAGAATCCGGCGGGCGGCGATCCGCTCGTCGTCAACCAGAAGATCTGGCCGAAGCTGCCCCATATCACGCTCACCAGCCCGCCGCTCTCCTGCGTGGTCAAGGACAAGCCTTACAAAGTCTCTATCCGCATCCAGGATGCCAGCGGCACATTGCTGCAAAGCATCGACACGACCATGACCTCGTCGGAGGATCAGACGATGCTGCCGGACCGGCCGCTGGTGATCGGCCCGAAATACGAGCTCAACCCGGACCTTGCCGGCCATCCTGACGGCAGACTACCCGATGCGCAGAAGCCGGATTGCTCGAAAGCGACCTGAAAGCCCAGCGCTCACGAAATTTTTGTTCCTCGGGAAGCGGTTAGCGCGGTCTTGCATGCGCCGTCGGCCACTCGCCAGACCGTTTGTTGCGTGTTATCTGGCTGCTGCGATTTTGTTTGACCTCTCCGCCAAGGGAAGAAAGACTGCGGCGTCCCACTCCGACGTTGGCTGCCTGATTTGAGCCGCCTCCGCAGAGGAAATACCTGATGACGCTGCACGACGTCGCGCTCGACGACAAGTTCGACCTTGGCAAGGAGCGCGTCTTCCTGTCCGGCGCCCAGGCGGTCGTGCGCATGCTTCTGATGCAGCGCGAGCGCGACCGCCGCGCGGGCCTCAACACGGCGGGCTTCGTCTCCGGCTATCGCGGCTCGCCGCTGGGGGGCCTCGACATGCAGCTGTGGCGGGCCAAGAAGCAGCTTGCGGCTGCCGACATCGTCTTCCAGCCCGGCCTCAACGAGGAACTCGCCGCCACCGCCTGCTGGGGTTCTCAGCAGACCGAATTGCTGGGCGAGGGCACGCATGACGGCGTCTTTTCCGTCTGGTACGGCAAGGGGCCGGGCGTCGACCGTTCCGGAGACGTCTTCCGCCACGCCAATCTTGCCGGCTCGTCCAAGCACGGCGGCGTGCTTGCCCTGATGGGCGACGACCACATGGCCGAATCCTCGACGAATGCGCATGCCACCGAATTCCTATTCGTCGACACCATGGTGCCGATCCTCAACCCGGCAGGCGTCCAGGAGATCATCGACTACGGCCTCTACGGCTTTGCAATGTCGCGCTTCGCCGGCACCTGGGCGGCGATCAAATGCGTCAAGGACAACATCGAATCGACCGCCTCGGTCGACGCCTCGATCGAGCGTCTGGGCATCGTCATTCCCGAATTCGACATGCCGCCGGGCGGCCTCAACATCCGCCACGAGATCGACATGCTCGGCCAGGAAGAGCGGCTGCACGAGTACAAGCGCGCCGCCGCCTCCGCCTTCATCCAGGCCAATGGTCTCAACCGCATCGTCTATTCCGGCGGCCGCAATCCCAAGCTCGGCGTCATCACCATCGGCAAGAGCTATCTCGATGTCCGCCAGGCGCTGGAGGATATCGGCATTGACGAGGCGGCCGCCAACCGCATCGGCATCCGTCTGTTCAAGGTCGGCTGCCCGTGGCCGCTCGACTTCCAGCACATCGCCGAGTTCGCGTGCGGCCTCGACACCATCGTCGTTGTCGAGGAAAAGCGCTCTTTGATCGAGGTTCAGCTGCGCGAGAACCTCTACGGCACCGCCACGCAGCCGGTGATCGTCGGCAAGAAGGACGAGCGCGGCGACTGGCTGTTTCCGGCCAAGGGCGCGCTCGATCCGAACGAGATCGCCATCGCGCTCGGCGAACGGATTCTGCGCACCATCGGCCCGTCGGAAGAAATCGCCACGCGGCTGGCGAAGCTGCGCCAGTTCCAGGCGATGCTCGCCGACACTGTCGATATCGGCTCGCGCACGCCTTTCTTCTGCTCCGGCTGCCCGCACAATTCCTCGACCAAGGTTCCGGACGGCTCGATCGCCGCCGCCGGCATCGGCTGCCATTTCATGGCGCTGTGGATGGACAGGAATACGGTCGGCTTCACCGCCATGGGCGGCGAGGGCGCGCAATGGGTCGGACAGGCGCCGTTCTCGAAGCGCGACCACATCTTCCAGAATCTGGGCGACGGCACCTATAACCATTCCGGCGTGCTGGCGATCCGCTTCGCGCTGTCCTCCGGCGCCAACATCACTTACAAGATACTCTACAACGACGCCGTCGCCATGACCGGAGGCCAGCCGCATGAGGGCGGCCTGACCGTCGACATGATCGCCAGACAAGTGCGCGCCGAGGGCGTCGAGCGCATCGCCGTCGTCACCGACGAGCCCGACAAATATGCCGGCAAGGCCGATTTCCCGGCCGGCGTCAGCATCCATCACCGTGACGACCTCGATCTCGTCCAGCGCGAGTTGCGTGGGCTCAAAGGCGTTTCCATTCTCATCTACGACCAGACCTGCGCCGCCGAGAAACGCCGGCGCCGCAAGCGCGGCACCTTCCCCGATCCGGACAAGCGCGTCTTCATCAACGAACTGGTCTGCGAAGGCTGCGGCGATTGCGGCGTCCAGTCGAACTGCGTCTCGATCCAGCCGGTCGAGACCGAATTCGGCCGCAAACGCCGGATCGACCAGTCGAGCTGCAACAAGGACTTCTCCTGCCTCAACGGCTTCTGCCCGTCCTTCGTCACCGTGCATGGCGGCAAGATCAGGAAGGCAGAGGGCATTGCCGGCAAGGCCGATCCTCTCGACGGCGTGCCCGCGCCGGCTGAATTCCGCATGGGCACCCAGGGCTGGGCGGGGATCATCGACGGGGTCGGCGGCACCGGCGTTGTCACCGTCGGCGCGGTGCTCGGCATGGCCGCGCATCTTGAAGGGAAGGGCTGCGGCATGATCGACATGGCCGGCCTCGCCCAGAAGGGCGGCTCGGTCTTCACCCATGTCCGCATCGCCCCGACGCCCGAGGATATCCATGCCATCCGCGTTTCGGCCGGCAAGGCCGACCTTGTGCTCGGCTGCGATCTCGTCGTCTCCGGCGCCAAGAAGGTGCTGGGCGCGGTGCGCGAGGGCCACACGATCTTCCTCGCCAACACCGCCGAGATCATGCCCGGCGAATTCACCCGGTCCGCCGACTTCTCGCTGCCGATCGAGCGGCTGAAGAAGGCGATCCGGGCGGCGGCCGGCGACGACAAGGCGCATTTCTTCGACGCCACCCGCACGGCGACGGCTTTGTTCGGCAATTCGCTGGGCGCCAACATGTTCATGCTCGGCTTCGCCTTCCAGCATGGCGGGCTGCCGCTTTCCGCCGAAGCCGTTGAAAAGGCGATAGAATTGAACGGCGAGGCGGTGCCGATGAACATCGCGGCCTTCCGCTGGGGCCGCCGCGCCGCGCATCAGCCCGATTTCGTGCGCGGCCTGGTCAGCCAGACGGACAAGCCGGCTTCCCGACCGGCGGAGACGCTGGACGATGTCATCGCCCGCCGTGTCGCCTTCCTTACCGCCTATCAGAACGCAGCCTATGCCAGGCGTTACGCCGACCGCGTGGCGACGTTGCGCGCCGCCGAAGCCAAGGCCGTGCCCGGCTCGACCGCAGTGACCGAGGCCGTCGCCAGGAACCTCTTCAAGCTGATGTCGATCAAGGACGAGTATGAGGTGGCGCGGCTCTACACCGACGGCACTTTCGCCGCCGACCTCGCCAAGCAGTTCCAGAGCTACGACAAGCTCGAGTTCCATCTCGCGCCGCCGATCCTCGGGCGGCGCGGCAATGACGGCAAGCCCCGCAAATCGAGCTTCGGCCCGTGGATGATGAAGGGCTTTCGGCTGCTGGCGGCGATGAAGGGCCTGCGTGGAACCGCCTTCGACCTTTTCGGCTACACGGCCGAGCGGCGCATCGAGCGGCAGTCGCTGAGGGCATACGAAGCCGATCTCGAGCTGATCGCCGGCGCGCTGGCGCCGGGCAGGATGGAAGCCGCGACGGCCCTGGCCTCCGTGCCGGCGCTTATCCGCGGCTACGGCCATGTCCGGCAGGCCAGCGCCGACAAGGCGGCGGGCGAGCGCTCGCGTTTGATCGAGCGTTTGAAGCAAGCCCCCGCGGAGCCTTCGCTTCGGGCGGCGGAATGATCGCGCCGGCGCGTTGGACGCCGCGCCAAAATCCCGAATCCCTTATCCGTCCTGCTTATAGCAACCCTCTGCAACCGTCGCCGCGCGCCGTTCTAAGCCTTTCTTAAGGCGGGGTGTGGCATGACAAGGCGTAGTGTTGGGCCGAGTGTATGGGCAGAGCGAAGACCGAGAGCATCCCGGCGGACGTCTATATCCAGTTCGTGCGGGCATTGTTCGACAACGCCGGCATGGTGGCGATCGGCGGCGTATGCTACTGGATTGTCGGTTTCATGGTCTACCTGCGCACGCAGGATCTGCTTTATCTGGCCTTGGCTTTCGTTCTGCTATCGGCCAGCCTCTGGCGGTACTTCAGCATCCAAGGCTTCCATAGAGCGGGCGGCACCATAGCAAGTGTCGCAGAGGCAGAAGCGATAGAGCGCAACTACATTATCAAAGGCAGCGCGCAGGGCCTCGCATTGGGGTCATTCTGCTTCGTGTCGATCTACCTGCGTCCTGACCAGTTTGGTGAACTGGCGTCGGTGTCGTTGTCGTTGACGACCCTGGTAACGGTTGTCGGGCGAAGTTACGGGTCCATGCGCATGGTCCAGATTTTTTCATTGACCCTCGTCGGGCCGGCGGCTCTTGCGCTCATCCTGCGTATGGATATGGCTTCTGTCGTCCTCGGCTTGATGATCATCCCACTGACGTTCGTCACGATCAGCAGCGCTGACCATGTCCGCAACGTGCTCTTCTCCGCGGTCATCGGCCACAAGCAGGCGAGGAACCTGACGCGCCGGTTCGACCGCGCGCTCAACACCATGTCGCACGGCCTGGTCATGCTAGGCCCGGACGGCCGCGTCGCGGTGGCCAATGCCGAGGCTGCCCATCTGATGTCGCTGAAATCGTCCGAGGCGCTGCTCGGGCGCTCGATCCACAGCCTGCTGATGCGCGGCGTTGCCGGCGGCATGCTGGCGCCAAAGGACTGCCGCTACATCGAGGCGCAGCTGACGCGCGCCTTGCGCGAAGGCCGCGACCGCAAGGTGCTGGTTTCGCTTGCCAATGGCCAGCACTATGAATTTTCCGCGCGCGAAGGCAGTCAGGAATTGGGCGTCATCACCTTCGAGGACGTGACGGCCCGCGTCGAGGCGGAGGAAAAGATCCGCTTCATGGCGCGCTACGACAATTTGACGGGGCTGCCGAACCGCGCCTATTTCAACGAACTGGTCGGCGAAGCCATGGCGTCCGGCGACCGCGACCGGCTCTGCGGCCTCGCCGTGCTCGACCTCGACGATTTCAAGAGCGTCAACGACACACTCGGCCATCCGGTCGGCGATGGGCTGATCTATGCCTTGGCCGAGCGGCTGGCTGCGGTCGCCGGGCCAGGCATCAATGTCAGCCGTTTCGGCGGCGACGAGTTCATGGTCTTCTTCGACCGCATCGAGGACGAGAGCCATCTCAGCGATTTGCTCGACGAGATCTTCGTCAACCTACAGGGGGAGGTGGATGTCGCCGGTCACAGCCTACGCATCCAGGCCAGCGGCGGCGCCGTGTTGTCCAGGGTCGAAGACACCGATGTCGACGCCATGATCGTCAAGGCCGACCTTGCCCTCTACAAGGCCAAGGAGCTCGGCAAGAACAGCTGGCGGCTGTTCGAGGCATCAATGGATGCTGCGTTCCGCAGTCGCCAGCTGATGAAGGCCGACCTGCGCAATGCCGTGCAGGCCAGGGAGTTGCGCGTCGTCTACCAGCCGATCGTGGCCATCAGCACCATGCGCATCGCCAGTTGCGAGGCGCTCTGCCGCTGGGACCATCCCGATCTCGGCCCGATCTCGCCCAGTGTCTTCATCCCGCTCGCCGAGGAGATGGGCATCATTGCCGACATCAGTACTTTCGTGTTGCAGGCGGCCTGCGCCGAATGCGCCAAATGGCCGACGCAGACCAGCGTATCGGTCAACCTTTCGGCCAAGGATTTCCGCAACCGCGATGTCGTGCAGAAGGTTCGTGACGCGCTGGCGGCGTCAGGCCTTGCGCCGCACAGGCTCGAAATCGAGGTCACCGAGACCGCCTTGCTCGACGACAAATCGCTGACGCGCGAGCTGATCGAAGAGATGAAGACGCTTGGCGTCCGCATTGCGCTCGACGATTTCGGCACCGGCTATTCCAGCCTCAGCTATTTGCACAAGCTGCCGCTCGACAAGATCAAGATCGATCGCTCCTTCCTGATCGATTTGAACCAGAACCGGCAGTCGCTCGATCTTCTGAAGGGCATCGTCGGCCTGTCCCGGACGCTGGGTCTTTCTGTCACCATCGAAGGGGTCGAAACCTTCGAGCAGCTGAAGACGCTGGTCCATCTGGTCAAGCCGGACTTCGTGCAGGGCTTCCTCTTCGGCGCCGCGCTCAGCGCGTCGGGCATCGAGACGATGTCGAGTGTCACGTGGCCGTTTGCAGCGGATCTGTATATCGCCGGCAAACGGACAGCCAGCTGAACGCTATTGCGTTCAAAAAACAGATCGAATGTTCACCCAATGAAAGGATGACAGCTCGGGCGCTGTCTAAATCCGCCACGTCCTGGTGCGCGCAGCACCTGATTTCAGAATCACCGCGGTGATCGCCGCCAGTTCGGATCAGACAACCCGGCTGCACGATCCTGCATTTTTCACATGAGATCCCCGAACGATTCACGACCGTTAAGGTTAACAACCGGTAAACCAGCGATATCGAATTTTCAGCTTGTGTCTCATTTCAACTCGAATAGCTTATTTATAAGCGGAATTCGAGGACAGACTATGGTTGTTGCTAGAAAGAGCGCGTCGGTCGACGCCAGCGCTAGAATCGACTCGGCGCTCAACCGATCCATGATGCAACTGCTGGATCATGTCGAATATCGTCTCATCACCGGGGGTGAAGATCAGGAGGCGATATACCGGCTCCGCTACAATTCCTATCGGCGCTCAGGTATGTGTGGTCCGATCGCGAGCGGTATGTTCGAGGATCGCTGGGATAATCTGCCCAACGCCTACCGGTTCGGTGTCTATTGCTATGGCCAATTGGTCAGCACACTGCGTTTCCATTATATTACCAGCGAGTGCCCGTTCTCGCCCTCCGTCGATGCCTATCCGGAAATATTGAGGGAGCGGCTTGCGCGCGGAGAAACCTTCATCGATGGAACCCGGTTCGCAGCCGATCCTGCCAGCGCACCGTCGCCCGGAGTGATACCTTTCCTGACACTCAGGATTGCCATGGTCGCCTCCTGTTATTTTGGCCAGGACTCGGTACTGACGCCGGTCAAGATGGAGCATTCCGCTTTTTACGTTCGTTACTTTCAGGCCGTGCAGAGGACAGAGGCTAAAGTATTTCCGGGCGTTCTTCCCCCGCTCGCACTGTTCGAAATCCCGGCCGGCGAAAACATGCGCCTGACGCTCAAACGATTGCCGTTCTTCAGATCGACGCCGATGGAGCAGCGGATGATGTTCGGCAATCCGGCCATCAACCGGCTGACGCCCCTCACCATTCTGCCGACGGCGAAATATTACCGCGCCGCGGCCTGAATGCAGGCCATGAACCTTTCGCCGGCGGCGACGTTGTCAGAGCAATTCCAGGAAAAGTGTGAGCGGTTTTCCGTTCGGAATTGCGTCGATACAAGCTCCGCAGCCCGGTCTGCCCGGGCGATCGCGCCTGTCATAAGAAAGGATCCCGCATGACCATCCACTCGCTCGCGCTGACGCCGCTGATCTCGCTGATCGCCGGCGTGCTGATCCTGGTGATGCCTCGGCTCCTCAACTACATCGTCGCGCTTTACCTGATCGTTGTCGGCCTGCTCGGCCTTTTCCCCCACCTCGCGGGCTGAAATCCCGCGCCGGCCGCGTCGACATCGCGCGGCATTCGATTTCAACTTTCGTTTGAGGCTGTTGTCGCGGACTGTGCGGCAATAGCGCCATTGCTCTTGGTTCGGCTTTTCGCTATGTGCCTCGAAGGCATTTTCGAAGGGGTACTTCCATGGCTGATCACACGCCGACCGGTCCTGTCGAGCTGGGCGCGCAGATGGACTATGCCGAGCACGACCGTACCTACAAAGGCTTCCTCGGTCTTGCCAAATACGGCTCGCTGTTCTGTGCCGCCGTCCTTATTGCAATGGCCTTCGGTTTCTTCGTCGGCGGCTTCTTCTCGGCGACCATCCTGTTTATCCTGATCATGGCCGTCGGCACTCTCATTCTGCGGTAGACTTCCCAAGCCCATTGCCCTCGACGTCGCCGGACGTCCGGCCGACGCCCTGCGCAGTCAAGGTTCCAGCCGAAAGGATCATCCGGTGGGACAAATCGTATTCATCCCTCGCGAGATTGACCCGAACGAGCCGCGCGTCGCGGCCTCGCCGGAGACGGTCAAGCGCCTGGCGGGTCTCGGCTTCGACGTGATCGTCGAGAAGGGTGCCGGCCTCGGCTCACGCATTCCCGACCAGGATTTCACTGCTGCCGGCGGCGCGATCGGAACGGCGGCCGACGCCAAAAAGGCCGATGTGGTGCTGAAAGTGCGCCGGCCGACGGATGGCGAGCTCAAGGGCTACAAGCCGGGCGCCGCCGTCATCGCCATCATGGATCCTTACGGCAACGATGCCGCTGTCGCCGCGATGGCCAAGGCCGGCATCACCGCCTTTTCGATGGAATTCATGCCGCGCATCACCCGCGCCCAGTCGATGGATGTGCTTTCCTCGCAGGCCAACCTCGCCGGCTACCAGGCGGTGATCGACGCGGCCGCCGAATATGACCGCGCGCTGCCGATGATGATGACGGCGGCAGGCACAGTGCCGGCGGCGAAAGCCTTCGTCATGGGCGTCGGCGTCGCCGGCCTGCAGGCCATTGCCACCGCGCGGCGGCTGGGCGCCATCGTCACCGCTACAGACGTGCGTCCGGCGGTGAAGGAGCAGGTGCAGTCGCTCGGCGCCAAATTCCTGGCGGTCGAGGACGAGGAGTTCAAGGCGGCCGAGACGGCCGGCGGCTACGCCAAGGAAATGTCGAAGGAATACCAAGCCAAGCAGGCGGCGCTGACTGCCGAGCACATCGCCAAGCAGGACATCGTCATCACCACTGCCCTGATCCCTGGTCGTCCGGCGCCGAAGCTCATCTCGGCGGCCATGGTTGCCTCGATGAAGCCAGGATCGGTGATCGTCGACCTGGCGGTCGAGCGCGGTGGCAATGTCGAGGGCGCGGTGCCCGGCAAGGTCGTGACGACAGAAAACGGCGTCAAGATCGTCGGCCATCTCAACGTGCCCGGTCGTGTTGCTGCATCCGCCTCGCTGCTCTACGCCAAGAATCTCTACGCCTTCCTCGAGACGATGGTCGACAAGGCGGCGAAACAGTTTTCGATCAAGCGCGACGACGAGTTGGTCAAGGCCACGATGCTGACCGATGGCGGCAAAGTCGTGCATCCTGCCTTCGCCAAGGCGGCGGAAGAGCCGCGCACCGAGCCGGCTGCCATTCCCGCGACGACCATCGTCGCTGACGCCTTCGACAAGCCTGCTGCGAAGAAGATCGCGGCGAAGAAACCCGCCGCAGCCAAGTCGCCCTCGTCTAAGTCTGAAGGGACCGCGTGATGGAACAGCTGCAGAAAGCTCTCGATCAGCTCGATCAGGCGACCGCCGCCGTCCGCCTTGCCGTGCAGGACCTTGCCAACGCGCCCGCAGGCGAGGCTGCCGGTAATGCCGCGCACGCGCTTTCGGGTGGCGCCATCGATCCCTTCGTCTTCCGCTTCGCCATCTTCGTGCTGGCGATCTTCGTCGGCTATTATGTCGTCTGGTCGGTGACGCCGGCGTTGCACACGCCGCTGATGGCCGTCACCAACGCCATCTCCTCGGTCATCGTCGTCGGCGCGCTGCTCGCCGTCGGCATCGCCGCTTCCGGCTTGGCCGCGGGCTTCGGCTTCGTCGCGCTGGTGCTGGTCTCGGTCAACATCTTCGGCGGCTTCCTCGTCACCCAGCGCATGCTCGCCATGTACAAGAAGAAGGAAAAGTGACGTGAACGCCAACTTCGCTTCCTTCCTCTATCTCGTCTCCGGCATCCTGTTCATCCTGGCGCTGCGCGGCCTGTCGCACCCGACCACCAGCCGCCAGGGCAATCTTTACGGCATGATCGGCATGGGCATCGCCATCGCCACAACGCTGGCGCTGGCGCTGCCTTCGGCCGGCCGCTTCGGCCTGATCGTGCTCGGTCTCGCCATTGGCGGCGGCATCGGCGCGGTCACCGCGCGTCGCATCGCCATGACCTCGATGCCGCAGCTGGTCGCCGCCTTCCACAGCCTCGTCGGCTTCGCCGCCGTGATGGTGGCGGCTGCCGCCATCTACGCGCCGGAAAGTTTCGGCATCGGCACGGCGGGCGACATCCACGCCCAGGCGCTGGTCGAAATGAGCCTGGGCGTCGCCATCGGCGCCATCACCTTCACCGGCTCGGTCATCGCCTTCCTGAAGCTCGACGGACGCATGTCCGGCAAGCCGATCATGATCGGCGGCCGTCACCTGATCAACATCGCGCTCGGTATCGCCCTGGTGGTGCTGATCGTGCTGCTCGTCACCACGGAATCCAAGCTCGTCTTCTGGCTGATCGTCGCCGCCTCGCTGGTCCTCGGCGTGCTCTTGATCATCCCGATCGGCGGCGCCGATATGCCGGTCGTGGTGTCGATGCTGAACTCCTATTCCGGCTGGGCGGCGGCGGCTCTCGGCTTCACCCTCGGCAACCTGGCGCTGATCATCACCGGCGCGCTGGTCGGCTCGTCGGGCGCCATCCTGTCCTACATCATGTGCAAGGGCATGAACCGGAGCTTCGTCTCGGTCATCCTCGGCGGCTTTGGCGGCGAGACCGCTGCCGTGGCCAGCGACGGCATCGAGCGCACCGTCAAGCAGGGCTCGGCCGACGACGCGGCTTACCTGATGATGAACGCGCAGAAGGTCATCATCGTGCCGGGCTACGGCATGGCGGTCGCCCAGGCGCAGCACGCGCTGCGCGAAATGGCCGACAAGCTCAAGGCCAATGGCGTCGAGGTCAAATACGCCATCCACCCGGTCGCCGGCCGCATGCCCGGCCACATGAACGTCCTCCTGGCCGAGGCCAACGTGCCCTATGACGAGGTGTTCGAGCTCGAGGACATCAACTCGGAATTCGCGCAGGCCGACGTCGCCTATGTCATCGGCGCCAACGACGTCACCAACCCGTCCGCGCGCGACGACAAGTCCTCCCCGATCTACGGCATGCCGATCCTCGACGTCGACAAGGCCCGCACCTGCCTGTTCGTCAAGCGCTCGCTCGGCTCCGGCTATGCCGGCATCGACAACACGCTGTTCTACAAGGACGGCACCATGATGCTGCTCGGCGACGCCAAGAAGATGACCGAGGAAATCGTCAAGGCGATGGATCACTGAGCGTCATGGCAGGCATCAAAAGGAAAGGCCCGGCATCTGCCGGGCCTTTCCTTTTGAATGCGTAAGGTACGCTCAAATATCCAGATTGGCCACCGACAGCGCATTGTCCTGGATGAACTCGCGGCGTGGTTCCACCTCGTCGCCCATCAGCCGCGAGAACAGCGAATCTGCGTCGGTCGCGTCGTTGACCTTGACCTGCAGCAGCGAGCGCACGTTCGGGTCCAGCGTGGTTTCCCAGAGCTGCTCGGCATTCATCTCGCCGAGGCCCTTATAGCGCTGCATGGTGAGGCCCTTGCGGCCTGAAGCGAACACTGCGTTGAGCAGCGCCAGCGGCCCCGAAAGCAGCTCCGAGGTCTCTTTCCGACGCAAGGCAGGCTGCTCGCCATAGACTTCCGCCAGGCGCGCTGCGTAGCGGTCGAGCTGGCGCGCATCGGCCGAATTGATCAACCCGGCGTCGAGCTGGACCACATCCTTCACGCCGCGCACGGTGCGCTCGAACACATAGCCGCCCGAACCGTCATTGGAGGTCGACAGCCTGCCGGTCCAGCCGCGCTCGGTCTCCTCGGCGATCATGTCGAGCCGCTTCGCGACGCGCTCGGCCATGGTGTTGGCGCGGCCCAGATCGGCAAGCACGTCGGGATTGAGCGCGCCGGCGATCGCCGCCTGCTCGACGACGCTGCGGTTATAGCGCGTGTGCAGCCCGTTGATCAGCTGGCGCACCGAGAGCGCATCGTCGACCGAGGCGCGCAGGTCCTGTCCCGTCCGTACCTCGCCGGAGGCCAGCACCAGCGAGGCCTCATCCAGTCCGGACCCGATCAGATATTCCTCATAGGCGCTTTCGTCCTTGAGATATTGCGAGCTCTTGCCCCGCGTCACTTTGTAGAGCGGCGGCTGGGCGATGTAGAGATGGCCGCGCTCGATCAGCTCCGGCATCTGCCGGAAGAAGAAGGTGAGCAACAGCGTGCGGATGTGGGCGCCGTCGACGTCGGCGTCCGTCATCAGGATGATCTTGTGGTAGCGCAGCTTGTCGGCATTGAACTCGTCCTTGCCGATCGAGGTGCCGAGCGCGGTGATCAGCGTGCCGATCATGTCTGAAGACAGCATGCGGTCGAAGCGCGCCCGTTCGACATTGAGGATCTTGCCGCGCAGCGGCAGGATCGCCTGGTTCTGGCGCGAGCGTCCGCCCTTGGCCGAGCCGCCGGCCGAATCGCCCTCGACAATGAAGATTTCCGACTTCGCCGGATCGCGCTCCTGGCAGTCGGCGAGCTTGCCGGGCAGCGAGGTGACGCCGAGCGAGCTCTTGCGGGTGATGTCGCGCGCCTTGCGCGCGGCCTCGCGCGCGGCCGCCGCCTGGATCACCTTCTCGACCACCACCTTGCCTTCGCTCGGATGCTCTTCCAGCCAGGTGCCCAGCGCCTCGTTGACCAGGCTTTCCACCACCGGGCGGACCTCGGACGAAACCAGCTTGTCCTTGGTCTGCGAGGAGAATTTCGGGTCCGGCACCTTGACCGATAGAACGGCGGTCAGGCCTTCGCGGCAGTCGTCGCCGGTCAGCGAGACCTTTTCCTTCTTGGTCTGGCCGGACGATTCGCCATAGCCGGTGATCTGCCTGGTCAGCGCCGCGCGGAAGCCCGCCAGATGCGTGCCGCCGTCGCGCTGCGGGATGTTGTTGGTGAAAGCCAGCACGTTCTCGTGGTAGCTGTCGTTCCACCACATCGCGACTTCCACGGTGATGCCGTCGCGCTCGGCGCGGATGGCGATCGGCGTTTCGATCAGCGGCTTCTTCACCCGGTCGAGATATTTGACGAACTCTTCCAGGCCGCCGTCGTAATGCAGCTCGTGGCGCACCAGGTCGGCATGACGCGCGTCGGTCAGCACGATGCGCACGCCGGAATTGAGGAAGGCGAGCTCGCGCAGCCGGTGCTCCAGCGTGCCATAGTCGAATTCGACCATGGTGAAGGTCTCGGCCGACGGGAAGAAGGTGATCTCGCTGCCGCTGCGGCCCTCATAGGTGCCGGGCTGTTTGTTCTGCTCATATGTGCCCGTCACCTTCAACGGCGCGTCGGCATTGCCATGCGTGAAGCTCATCTCGAAGATTTCGCCGTTGCGGCGGATCTTGAGCTTGAGCCATGCGGAAAGCGCGTTGACCACCGAGACGCCGACGCCGTGCAGACCGCCGGAAACCTTGTAGGAGTTCTGGTCGAATTTGCCGCCGGCATGCAGCTGCGTCATGATCACTTCCGCCGCCGAAACACCCTCTGAGGAGTGGATGTCGGTCGGAATGCCGCGGCCATTGTCGATCACGGTGACGGAACCATCGGGGTTGAGCGTCACCGAGACGAGGTCGGCATGGCCCGCCAGCGCCTCGTCGATGGCGTTGTCCACCACCTCATAGACCATGTGATGCAGGCCCGAGCCGTCATCGGTATCGCCGATATACATGCCTGGACGCTTGCGAACGGCATCCAACCCCTTCAAAACCTTGATGGAATCGGCGCCGTACTCGGCTTCCACGCCAATGGCGCTTTCGGTCTGGTCGCTCATGAATACCTGTCTGATTGATGTCGATGGTCCGGCACGGGAAAGTCACCCCGAATCGCGCCGTTTTGATGTCCTAGATATAGGCGCAAACGGCTGGTTTTCCAAGGTTTGCGGCCATTTTGCCGGCTTGGCGAGAAGCCTTTCATTCACCCCGAGCCGACGGACCGGCAAGCCGGCTGACGCGAGCCGTATTTGGTGACGATCGCGGACCTGCTCGGCCAGATGGACGCCCGCCTCGTCGGACACTACATTCGGCTGTCAGCGGAGCATGCTTCATGGACACCAAGCCCGCCCCTTTCGTGCCGCCGGCGCCGACGCCGCGCACAACGCCGCCTTCGACGCTGGAGATGATGCGCATCGTCTACCGCAATCCGCTCGAGCTGTGGGGCGAGCATACCTACAACGAGCCCTGGATCTCGGTGACCGGCATCGGCGGCCCTCTGGTCATCGCCAACGATCCCGGCCTCATCCGCCATGTGCTGATCGATAACGCCAGGAATTACAAGATGGCGACTGTGCGCCAGCTGATCCTGCGCCCGATCCTGCGCGACGGGCTGCTGACCGCCGAAGGCGAGGTGTGGAGGCGCTCGCGCAAGGCGATGGCGCCGGTGTTCACACCGCGCCACATCTTCGGCTTCGCCGGGCCGATGCTGAGACGCACGCTGGATTTTCGTCACCCGCTACGAGGCCGGCGGCATGACCGATGTCGCGCATGACATGACGCTGCTCACCTACGACATCCTCGCCGAAACGCTGTTTTCCGGCGAGATTGCCGGCGAGCCCGGCAGCTTCGCCAAGGAGATCGACCGGCTGTTCGAAACGATGGGCCGTGTCGACCCGCTTGACCTTCTGCGCGCGCCGGAATGGCTGCCGCGGCTAACCCGCATCCGCGGCCGCAAGACGATGGCCTATTTCCGCAATATCGTGGCCAACACAGTGAAGATGCGCGAGGAGCGGCTGAAGCGCGATCCCGACGGCGTGCCGCAGGATTTTCTCACGCTTCTGCTGCGCGCCGAGGGGCCGGACGGGCTGACCCGCGCCGAGGTCGAGGACAACATCATCACCTTCATCGGCGCCGGCCATGAGACGACCGCGCGGGCGCTGGGCTGGACGATTTATTGCCTCGCCGGGGCGCCCTGGGAACGCGACAAGATCGAGCAGGAGATCGACGCCGTGCTGGCGCGCGAACCCGATCCGACCAGGTGGCTGGATGCCATGCCGCTCACCCGCGCCGCTTTCGAGGAGGCGCTCAGGCTCTATCCGCCTGCGCCTTCGATCAACCGCGAGCCGATCGAACCGGAGACCTGGAACGGCTTATACATTCCGAAATACGCCGCCGTGCTGGTGATGCCCTGGGTGGTGCATCGCCACCGCAAGCTGTGGGACAGGCCGGACGCCTTCCTGCCGGAGCGTTTCCATCCCGAAAACCGCGACAGGATCGACCGCTTCCAGTACCTGCCCTTCGGCGCCGGGCCGCGCGTCTGCATCGGTGCAAGCTTCGCCATGCAGGAAGCGATCATCGCTCTGGCGATCCTGTTGTCGCGCTTCCGCTTCGATGCGACATCGCAGACCCGACCTTGGCCGGTGCAGAAACTCACCACGCAGCCGCAGGGCGGCCTGCCGATGCAGGTCTCCCGCCGGGCTTGAAGCGGCTGGTTACCGATCGGCGATCGGCCGGCGCTGCTGGAACTGGCCGGCGGCGCGGAAGCGCCAGAGATAGCTGGGCAGGATGGTGGCGATCGCCTGCGGCTGGATGCCGAGGCCGGCAAGCGTCCTGGCGGCCTTGGCGGCTTCGTCCGAGACGACATTGTGCTCGCGCAGCTGCAGCACCTGGTCCTTGGTCAGGAGCGGATTGGGTAACAGCTGCAGGATCGACGCCTGGATGTTCGCCACCCACCACGGTACCGGCACCAGCAACCGCCGGCGGTCGATGACCGCGAGCAGCTCTTCCATGCATTCCTTGAAGGTCAGCACCTGCGGGCCGCCGAGCTCGTAGATCTGGCCGCCCTTGACCTTGCCGTCGACCGAGCGCGCGATCGCTTCTGCGACGTCTCCGACATAGACCGGCTGCAGCTTATTCTGCCCGCCGCCGATCAGCGGCAGGACGGGCGAGAGGCGCGCCATGCCGGCGAAGCGGTTGAAGAAGCGGTCCTCCGGTCCGAAATTGATCGACGGCCGGAATATGACGGCATCCTGAATCGTCTCGAACACTGCCCTTTCGCCCAGCGCCTTGGTGCGGGCGTAGTTGGACGGCGAATTGAGATCGGCGCCGAGCGCCGAGATCTGGGTGAGGCCGGCGCCGACCGAGCGTGCGGCCTCGGCGACGGCGCGCGCGCCGAACTCGTGCACGGCGCCAAATTTCTGGCGGCCGGTCTCATGCAGGATGGCGACCAGGTTGACGACATGGTCGGCGCCTTGCACGGCGCGGTCGACCGACCAGCGCACGCGCACATTGGCCTGCACGGGTTGAATCTGGCCGACATTGCCGAGCGGCTGCACATGGCCGGCAAGGTCGGGCCGCCGGCAGGCGACCCGGATGCGGTAGCCGCGCTTGGCCAGCGCCCGCACGACATGGCGACCGACGAAGCCCGAGCCGCCGAAGACGACGACGAGCTTGGGGGTCTGCAGGATTTCGGTCATGAGTGGCTCCGCGCGCAAATGCTTGGCTGAAGCCGTTTCTTAATCCGTTTCTCGCCAAAGGCAAAGAGCGACCGGAAGTCGCCGTCGGCTTGTTTTTGAACTTGCCCGGAATGCCTGTCCCGCCGCATTTGGAGAGAACAGAAAACCCCGCCGAAGCGGGGTTTTCCGGGCAGTGTCCACACCGAAGCAGGGTCCAACGAGGCGGCCTGACCTGAGACGGCATCAAGGTGGCGTGAAGCAAGCACGCACGCCCCGGACTGAACGCTCGGCGCGGCGCCGCCAGCCGCAAGCCGGACGAAGCCAATCGGGCGGCTCGCGGCGTGGGGTGCCGGATATGGGTCGTGTCACGTCGAAAAAAGTTCAATCGCGGAGGGAAAATCAGGCCGAATAACGCTCGGCGAATTCCGAAATGCGCTGCACCACTGCCCTGGACGTGGTGATGCCGCGCGCCTTTGCCTTCTCGGCGGCGTCAGCGCGCGAGCGGCCGGGGATATGCACGCCATAGCGCCGCCGCAACCGCTCGAGCTGGTACTTCATGCGCCGCTCGAAATTCGGGTCGAGCAGCTTTGGCTCGATGGCCAGAACGAAAAGGCCGGTGCCGGGGCTCTCCGCCCCATGGGTGAACCAGGGCGCGTCGAGCGACCAGTTGGCGCCGGAAATGCCCGCGGCCAGCACCTCGACCATTAAAGCGATGTTGGCGCCGCGCTGGCCGCCAAAGGCAAGCATGGCGCCCTTCATCGCCGCCGCCGGATCGGTGGTCGGGTTGCCGCTGGCATCCAGCGCCCAGCCTTCGGGGATCTTCTTGCCGTCCTCGGCCGCCTTGCGGATATTGACGAAGGCGGTCGCGCTCGACGACTGGTCGATGACCAGCGGCGGCCCGTCTGCGGCGGGCGACGCAAAGGACATCGGATTGGTGCAATAGACCGGCTTGACCGAGCCTGAGCCGGCAAGCACTGCCGGTCCGTTGGTGGCAGCGAAGGACACCAGCCCCTGTTCCGCCAGCCGACCGGTGAAATAGCCGAGCGCCCCGCATGTATAGGCGTTCTTCTGCGAGAAGATCGAGACGCCGAACAGTTTTGCCGCCTTGACCAGGTCGTCGATTGTGCGGTCGAAGCCGATATGGGCAAGTCCGCCGCGCGCATCCGAAAGATAGACGGCGAGCGCCGGCCGCGTGATCGCCGGATCGGCGTTGCCGTCGATGCGGCCGGCTTCGAGCGCTTCCAGATAGTCGATGAAATGCGACAGCCCCACCGTCGACAGGCCTTCGGCCTCCGCGGCGATGATCGAGGCTGTCAGCGACTGCGCCGCCTCCTCATTGGCGCCGGCGCCAAGCGCCGCCATCCGGCATAGGCCTGTTGCCTGGGCGAGGGTGAGTTGCATCGTGGCCGTCCTAAGGGAGTAGGGGAATATGGTAGTAGGGGAGTAGGGGAAAATTATGGAGCGATAGCGACTGGGGGTGGAAATGTGAATGCGGATCGTGGCTGAACACTCCCCTACTCCCCTACTCCCCTACTC
>NZ_VFTQ01000019.1:0-123569 GCF_006439475.1 Mesorhizobium sp. B2-8-9
AAGTCCAGGCAGATGCATTTGGGCCTAACATCGCTAATTATGAGAATACGGGCGAGCGTCGCCCGTATTCTCTTTGCCTTGTCCGGGTGACCGCGATCACTCTCCTCAACGGTAACCCTCTCAGATGCGCAGCATAGCGCCGTCCAAATGCTGGTGCCCCCTTCGAACAACCAAGGGAAAACTTTCCCGGAACGGATTTCGACCGTCTGAAAGAAGAACTCACTCTGATTCCTGGTCCGTGGACGTATCTGCAAACGTTCCTGAAAACAGCGCAGGGCCGCGCGTCTTCAGCAGCGACAGGGACGTGTAATCAAGGATCGACAATCCCCCATCGACCACAAGCGTCTGACCGGTGATGAAGGATGCTTCCTCGCTTGCAAGGAATGCCACCGCTGCGGCAATCTCGCCAGGTGTTCCCATGCGGTTGAACACACCCGGCGGGACTTCCCATTCGCCCGAGGCGTTGGTGCTCGACGCAGGCTCTTTTTCATCGAGCTCTGTGGCGATCCAGCCGGGGCTGACACAATTTGCCCGAATGCCGAATGGCGCACCTTCGACCGCCAGTGAGCGTGTCAGCGCCTCCACTCCAGCCTTCGCAACGCCGTACAATCCCCAGTTTCCGTGCAGTGTGGCTGTCGACGAGATGTTTACGATCGACCCGCCGCCGCAGTCGCGCATCACCGGAAGCGCGTAGGAGGAGACGAAGTAGGTCGAATCGAGATTGGGACCGCGCAACTTCGACCAGCGCTGGCCCGGCGATTCATTGGCCTGGATGCCCGACCGGCGGGAGCCAACCCCGGCATTGTTGACGACGACGTCCAGACTGCCCCATTGAGCAACCTTGTCCACCAATTCCGCCGCTTCCGCTTCGCTTGCCAGATCACATTGAAAGAAAGTAGCTGTTCCCCCCGCAGAGGCTATCTCCGCTTCCACTTCCAAGCCCTTGGCACTGTCCCGACCGACAAGAGCAAGTCTGGCCCCTTCGTTGGCGAAGTAGCGTGCAATGCCACGTCCGATTCCTGAATTGCCGCCCGTGACGATTACGACCTTGTCTTCAAAACGCATCTCACCCGCCCTCCAAATGGGATCATCACTTCGCTCTGTCTTGTAACGCAGAATTCCGGACGCTCTAAGGCTTGTTCAAAGTCATCGGACATGAGCAAACGGCGACGAGAGTGACGGCGCAGCACTCGTCATGCCGAGGTGATCGAAGCCATCGCGCAAGGCAATTCGAAGAAAGCGCCCGCTGCGATCAGGCTGATATTCGGGAAGCTGCGGGACCAATCCGGGATGCCATTTCGGCGAATTCGGCTGACCTGGTTGAGGCCCGCGCTTAGTCGCCGTATTGCAAGCGCGCGTAGCCAGCCGAAAACTCTAGCTAGGCGCGTCGTCGCGCGCGAAGCAATTGGCGATAGCCGCGCTCGACCATGTTCAGCCCGTCGCGCACCAGCCGATGCGTCTGATATCGAAAAGCCGAGTCGTGCCAGTCGGCGGCGCTGACCAGTCGCCGACCGAACAAGGCGGTCGCGACTTCGAAATGGGATGCCTGCTCTTCCCGGCCATCGAGGCATCGCAGCATGTGGGCAAGGCGGCGGCGCTGGGCCGTGGTCAAGCGCGCGTCGGGAAGGTGCGGCCTGTGGATCGAGCGGATGAACCGTTCGATGGCTTGCAGCCGATCATGCGCCATGTCGTCGAGCGGGATGATGGCGGCAAGCGGCTCGCCCGGCTTGGCGTCGCCAAGGAGCGCCAGCTGTGTGCCGCCAGGCAACGAACGCATGTGAAGGCCGACCTCGTCACGCCGGCCCGCAGCAAGCGGTACGTCGAAGACGCTGTTTTCCCGCGTTTGCAGATCCGGCGGAACCTCGACAAGGTTCACGACCCCAGGGTTGATCTGAGGCGCCCAATAGATGGGCTGCTCGACCGCGGATTGGTCAGGCCTGGCGGCGAAACTGCAAACCCCAGCGCTTGCGTAATGCGCGCATCGCCTTAGCTGAGCGGGAGGTTGCGAAGTCCTGCTGATACCGCGGATTGCGTCGCAGGAATTCCCAGGCAATCTCATCGGCGTCGGCGCCTTTGATGAATGCATATGCCTGTGGGTCACGCCACTGCGATGTATCCGGCTTCATCCGCATCCTTCCCTTCTCAATGATTTGATAGGGGGGCGCGGCGTTGAGCGAAATCCTTGGATTCCGTCATTGACGTCGACGCGCGCATATCCCGGCGCCGAGCGATCAAGCGAGACTTATTGCGATAAATATGATGCCGGACGGCTTGCCTGGAAAGCCGTTCAGCCTTTGCCGTGTTTCGGAACATTTTAGCCTTGCTGAATGTTCACCTTCCCATGACGGAGCCACACGAAACCGGAGAAGCCGAGGATGCCAACCGGCGGGAGTTCACCCCAGCCTATTGCCGGGCTGCTCGCGCGCTGCTCGATTGGTCTCAGGTCCGCCTGGCTGCGAAGTCCAATCTCAGCGAAGCCACGATCCGCGACTTTGAGAGCGGGAGGCGCATTCTCCGCGCTCAAAGGATTGTGGCGGTCCGCAAAGCCTTCGAGTCGGCCGGCGTGACGTTAACGGTTGGCGGCCCTTTGCTGACAACGTCCGCGGATCTCCCCTCAAGTGAGACAGAAGACCAGCGGGCCGGCGTAGCAACAGCGCGCAAAGGATCGGCGGCGCGTGCGTCGAAAAGGATCCGCAGTCGACCGCTGAAGGGTGAGGACGCCGAGGTCAAACACGTCGTTGAAGTGCATGACATTTCACCGGCCCAAGCGCGAGAGCTGGTGCGCCGTCACGGTAACGACTGGCGCAAGATCGACGAGGCTGCGAAAGTCTACAAGGACGACAAATAAAGGGCCGCTTGGCCGAGCATGTCCCGCTTCATGATCCGCCTCACTGGGCTGTGAAGAAGGTCAACAACACCTTGCCCTTCTCGCCGAGCAGGCAGACATGCCGCCAATATCTCGATCCCGCATTTCGCTGCCCCAAAGGAAAAGCCCGCGTCGCCGCGGGCTTGTTCATGGTCGAATACTTGACGATCAGGTCTTGTCGACGACGTTCTTCACCGCGTCCTTGACCTGGCCCTTGGCGACCTGTGCCTTACCCTTGGTTTCCTGAACCTTGCCCTTGGCCTGTTCCTCGTGATTGTCCACAGCCTTGCCGACGGCTTGGCGCGCCTTTCCGGCGACTTCGTTGGCGTTGCCCTTAACCTTGTCCGATGTGATTCCCATGGCGCGCTCCCTTGCTGGATTCAGGCATTCACTCCGCAAGAGAATCTGTTCGTCGACAATTGGTTCCACGTTTCCGGAAGACCTACGCCAAAGGGAGAACAGAGGGCCGTGACAGCGGGAACGGACGGGTGGGTCCATTGCTCGGACATCTTGTAACGTGAAGATCGGTCCGCCGCTCACAGAACGCTCAAGGAGCCCCGCGTAACGTTTGCGATCCCTACTGGCTCGCGCATTGCAGTGTCTTGAACGTCTCTGTCCAGCTGCGATAGGCCTCGTCATCGCCTTGGCTCCACGCGCTGAAGGCGCGCCAGGCCGCAAAAGACGAGGCGGGCTGCTCGAGCAGCGTACCGATCGATTGATCGCCGGCAGGCCAGCCAGTTGGCTGGTCGCATATCGCGTCATGAGCGAGACGCCGCAGGTCAGCCAAGGCAGAGCGGATCTGCGGAAGCGGAAATTCGAAAAGATCGGTGTTGTCCTTCGCTTCGCGAACCACGACCGCAAGCTTGGCGATCACACCCGCTAACGATTGTGCCGGCGTCGCCGCGATCTCAGCCAACAGGGCGTCGGCCTTGTCCGCTACATCCTCTTTCTGGCCATCGAGATCGTCGCAATCGGCGCTAGCCCCCTCCCCGCGCCCAATAAGAGCGCCGGTGGGCAAAAATGCGCCGCGCTCCAACTGCCTCCCCTCCTCTTGCTGCTGCCGGACTGAGGAAGCCAGCATCTCAACATGGGCGTCGATCCAGGCAAGGGACAGGAGAAGTGCGGGATCGGGTGACGGAGCTTCGGCTGAAGGGCCGGCACGCTCTTTGGTCAACGGAGATTGCATCTCCCGTCCAAGCGTGACGGAAGGCAAAGTCGTGGTATTGTCGGAATCAGCCATGATCCGAGCTCCCACACAGCTTGGCTTTGGTCAGGTCGGGCAAGGTGTTCCTGCACCCTGCTCGACCGTTTCACCGCCGCCCATGACGTGGAGATGATCTCTCCTGGGTCGCAGGCGGTGGCAACTAGCGGTGGTTTAAGTGAACGCAGGCAAAAAATCAAGCCCTATGGCATCAAATGATACTTTTGGTATAGCTGAACTTACAAGCGGACAAATTCGAGCCGCACGTGCTTTGCTTCAATGGGATCAGAAAACGCTTGCGGAACGGTCCAAGGTCTCACTCGCTACGATCAAACGACTAGAGCCTCTAAGCGGTCCAATAAGTGCAAACAGGGTGACCATTGACGCGTTGCGACGCGCACTCGAATCCGCAGGCATTCAGTTCATCCCGGAGAATGGTGGTGGTGCGGGTGTCCGGCTCGCCAGCCGTTCTGATCAATCGTAGCAAGGTTTCGCAGTCAGCATGAAAGGACGCCTCGCCCGGTGCCGGGCGAGGCGTCTTCGAAGTCACTCGCCGTTGCGGCGGCTGGGGCGGGACCAGATGAGGCTGTGGCCCTCGCCTTCCTCGTCGGCGAAGAGGTTGGCGTAGATCGGAGCGGTGAAGCTCGGGTCGTCCAGCTTGAGCCCGAGATAATCGCGGCCCTCGTTGGAGCGCTTGGACCAGGCGGCGCCGATCTCGGCCTTGCCGACCACCACGCGGTGGCTTGGTGCCGCTGACAGTGCTCGGTAGTGCCAAATTCGGCTACGATGGCTTTGCGGCAACAATTCAACGCTGAAACCAGGCACACAGCTTACGGCCACCGTCGATAGTCATTGGTGACGTGCCGTCCTTTCAAGAGGCGATAATGCGTGCGTCCACCGCATGCAAGCAGGCCAAATAAGCCATTTAGCTCAACGCCTCTCTGATCTTAGTTGTAGCCAGCTCCGGGCCATCACTCATCAGTCAGCATCATTTCAGATGAACATGGTTGGAAATATCTTCAGGGCTTGCATTTGCCGAACAATTTGGTTGAATCAGAGTCACGCAAGCTCCTAAAAATTGCAACGTCGGATGTTCGGATAAAGGCGGTGGATCTCTCCCTAAGAAACTGGCTCCGGCAAGATGACCTTATCGAATTGTCAATGGATGCGGGATCTTTTCAGACCGCAGGCTTGTTTCTTCAACAAGTCGGGGCGGCCGAAGACGTAGCAGGTCAGATGCTCAAGTATTGCAAAGGTACAACATCGTCTTTTCGGGGAGGGGGGAATGAGGAGACAAGTCGATCTGCAGGAAGCTGTGAATGCCGTTTCGGATGTAGTGCAGAACCGACCGCGGCCTATCCGAGATTTCGACCAGATTCATATGAAGGTGGGCGACATGGTCATGCAGAGCGAGATCGTGGCGGATTGGGCGGACAACAAACGGCTGGCTTTCATCGGTGACGGGGACGCGATTAGCGTGTGCGTCGCTTATCTCAAGGCTAGGGACGTTCTTGACTTCGGGCCTACCAAGATCACCGTCTTCGACTTTGACGAGCGGACGGTCCAGTCGGTCAAGAGGTTCGCCGACAAGGAGCGGATCGAGCATCTCGACGCCCAGCTATACAATGTGCTCGAGCCGTTCCCCGATACGACCCAATTTGACTGCTTCTACACCAACCCGCCTTGGGGTGCCTCAAACGGCGGCGAAAGCGTTAAGGTTTTTGTCGATCGCGGGATCGAGGCCGTGAAGGGGATAGGCGAAGGGATGATCGTGATCGCCGACGACGACGATCGGCCTTGGCCCAAGGTGGTCCTCGCCAACGTCCAGCGACACGCGAACGAACATGGTTTCTTCGTCTCGCGCATGCAGCGAAAGCTGCACCAATATCACTTGGACGACGATCCAGACTTGAGGTCCTGCAATCTATTCGTCACATCGCTACCCGATCGGCAACTGATAAAGGGGCCGAGCCAACCCATTGCCGCCGAACGCATGGCCAACTTCTATGGAATGTCGCAACCGCCCAGGGTTCGATACGTGCGGGAAAGGAAGAGGCCCGATTGGGGCAAGGCCCCGGATGAAGAGTATTACGTCGAGTATCTGGAGGGACAGACGTCATGAACGAGATTTTCAAGCCGGGCGCAGGTGTCCTCTTCATGAAGGTGGGCACCCATGCCAATGAAGAACTTGACGACATCATCGCCCGCAAGACCAAAGAAATCGACGAAGCAGGTTACGCCATGTGGGGCTATGGCGGCAACACCTGCCACCCCAGCTCGATGGTGCAGCCGTTTGCCGGCAGCTTCGCGACGAAGGGGGCGCCCATCCACCTTGTGATGGAGCAGATGACCTCCAACCACTTCGCGGAACCACTCGAAGCGGCCGAGTACTCGCCCGACAACAAGAACTGGACCAATATCCCACCAGAAATCCGGGTGCTCGGCTCGAGGTTCGCCCTGGTGATAGAGGACCTCCAGCAGGTCGATATGTCACTTCCGCTTGACCAGACGCGTGTACCCGTCGGCCCGAGCACAGGTCGGATCGGCAGCAAGTATATCGCAGGCAAGGTCGACAAGGCATGCCTCGAAATCCTTGATGCGCCCGTTCTGCTAAATGATCAGGAACCCAAGTTTCGAAAGATCAATCTGGTCGCGACCTTGCGTACCCCATATGCCGTCTTCCTAAGAAACTTCCGAGGCTAGGCGATCAAAGCTGGCGACTAGGAGGTCGCCGGTCTCTGACCGAAGGGCCTTGGTATAGCTTTCGAGGCCCTGGACGACCGACGGGAGGTTCACGTCGCGGGTCGAGCACTGGAAGCAATAGGCGATGGCCCTGTCAGAAGCGCGCTCGCGACAGACGGCCGCGCGTATTGGGCCAAGGCCGTCCCTTTCGATCATGCTTTGCAGGACTTGCTCCAGACAAACCAACTTTTGCCGCACCATCGGCAAGACCATGCTGACCGCCTTCGCGGCTCTCTTGTCGCCCGTGACAAATGCCAAGCCGCCGCGGCTTAGAAGCATCGCGACCAATTGGCTTTCACCGGTATCAAGTGAAACATTGGCTGCGGAGGCGGCAGCTTCGAAGTCAGCGGCTCTCTCTACCTCCTCTGTCGTGGGCTCGAGAAACCGGACTTTTGCGAGGGCGATGTCGAGGTTAGCCTTGGCGTTGGCCACATCCACCAGAACTCTGGATCTTTCAACCCGTGACCTGAGCGTGAACCTCGCCAATCCGAGGACCGAGGGAGGCTGCGCTGCGCAGGTACAGAGCTCGATCAAACGGGTAGCTGCGCCGTAGGTGCATATTTTGAGGACGACATCGTTATCGAGGTAGAGACCGTCAGACATCGCCCAATTTCAGCAACGCCTCCACGAAGATCCGGTCGTCGTCCATCAGCGCTGACCAATCGATCTCGTCTTGCGCAAGCGTGTTTATCGCTTTCCATATAGGCACCGGACCGCCGTAGATCCGCTTCAATGCCGATATGACCACAGGCCAGTTGTGTTGGAGGTGCCCGACGCAAAGGGCGAGAGTGCCGGGCTCGATTCGGTGCTGCGGTGCGGCCTGCACGACTGCAGCGGCCAACATCATGTGGTTGTAGTGAGCCATCTCGGTCGTGATTTCAGGCTCCGGCGATCCAGTAAGAAGTGTCAGGGCGTATTCGTCTGCCGCCTTCTCTTCGTCGTCAGCCTCCTTCGCCTTGACCGGATCCTCGATGTCCACCAAGGCGCTGCCCGGCGCGACGTGGCCGAGCGCCAGATGACCGATTTCATGAGCGAGGGTGAATGCTAGGAGCGCTGGATAACTAGCATCACGGCCCAGCATGATTGCCCCAACGTGCCTATCGCCTATGACCATGGCATGCATGGCCTTGAAGACCAGCGGGAAAACCCGAAGATGAACGACGGGGACCCCGAGGGCCCAGCAGGATTGCGACAAGGTTCGAAGGTCGACGTACTCGTTCGAGCGTAGGATCGAGGCGCGCAGTTCATCAGCGCCAATCCCGGAGAAGCCTCGCCCCGGGGGCGCCGCTCGTGTCAGCAACCTGCCAACGGACATCCCGAACGAGCTGAGGACCTCTCGGTCGGCATCGGACTCAGTACCAAGATGTTTGAATTTGGCCTTGTCCTTCCATACGAATTCGACGCGCTCGCCGAGTAGGGGTTTGGGTGCCAGCCCCAGCTTGCGGGCCAACGCGAACCGCAGTTCCGCGCGAGCACTTGGGCTCTGCGACAGATCATCCTGCCACCACGTCGGCCATGCCGCATCGATGGCAGCTCCGCTCAATCCTGCTCGGCGCAGTTCCTTGCGGAGTTGATCTGAATCGTTGCCCGCCAAGGCCCCTTGGTTCCCGTTAGATAAAGCTGGACTGCGCCGGATAGGCCGAACGTAGCCGTCGAGGCCTTTCCCTCAAATCGGCAACCAGACGGAGCCACTCCCGAAGCGAAGCACCCTTAACGGTATATTCTACGCTCTCGACGCTCGATGCGTCCAGTTCTACGGGGTCGGTCAGCCTGACCCAATAGCTCCCGGTCAGTTCGGCCGAGATATTAGCTTCGTAGTCACCAACTCCATCCGGCTGTACCCGCTGGATCAGGGCGGTCACCTGGGATGACCCGACCGGCCCACGGTTCACCCCAACATTCCTGAACGCTCCCGGGTCGAACCTAACGCCTTTGCCGAGCTTGAGCGGATTCAGGCTCCTGCATATCAGCGCGTAATGGCGTTTCTTATCGCCGGCATCTGTTTCGCCGCGGCTGGTGATCAGCGCCTGGGGGGGCAATGCTCGTTCGACACCGTACATGTCGAGATACCGACGCCAAACCAACAAGCTCCGCGGCGACGCATCGACCGCTTTCGGCCGACCTTTCATGACCGAGAAGATGACCGGCACGGGGATGCCGAGCCTCGCATATGTCGACGTGGCTACGGCTGGAGCGTTGCCAACGCCCCAGAAGAATATGCCGTCGCCGGCACGACGTTCCAATTCCTTGCGGGCCACGATGTCTTCAAGCTTCTGACCTCCCTCGGACTGCATACGCGTCCAGCACAGCAGGTCCGATCCATGGTCAAGCGAAACAGGATGCCTGGCCGCATATGACATCAGCATTTTCCGATACATTTTCCCAGCTACGGTTTAATCTGCCACCGCAAGGGGTCTGTTGCAAGCGAAAATACCCGCCGTCGCCCCAGCAAGGGCGGTACATTGACGGTGGATAACATGTGCAAATCCTGTTAATTAGCCCAACGTGACTTATTTCCAGATTATCCCATGAAAACAGGTCGACCGCCGCTATGGAACCCGGTGGCCACGTTGAGCGAGACAACGTGGACGGAAGTCGTCCCTGTCACGAGCAAGTCGCGCGTGCAACTCCCCGTCTCGGCAAGAGTCAGGTTGAATTGGGGTTCGCTAACAGAGCCGTTTCCACTTCTTGCGAAGCTAGAGCCCGGCAATAGCGCTAAGCTAGAACCGTGGGATCCAACCGGCGTCACTGTAATGCGGAGGCTCGAAACACTGCTCGCGAGTGAGGGGGATGCCGATCGTGCGGAGCTGGCCTTGATCGCCATGGATCGCTATTTAAGGGTATCGCTCGACCCGGACGGCAGGATATTGCTCCCGGCAAACTTGGCTCACCATGTTCATGCCATTGGTCATGACGCCGTGCGCGTCATCGTCAGAGGGGGCGAACTCCAGCTTTGGTCCGAGATCGCGTGGCAGGCTAAACGTTCGTCGAGGCTTCGAGCATTCGGCGATCGCCTACTCCGCGTGGAAGGCTCCCGCTGAGGAAAGGCTAAATGCTGGAACTCGATGCCCGCTTGCAAGACGCGGCTGCCGATGTTCAAACTACGCAAATGACGCTGCCGTCTCGGCACAGTCGCCACCTGCGCGGCGGCTATCGGGTCCCGCCACTCATAAGCGGGAGAGCAGGAATCCACCCCATGATGGTCGGAGTCGTGTAGCCATCGCCCGTCAAAGCGGTCATACTCGGCCTCGTGGCCGAATGGTGTACCCACATGACGCCTATCATGATAGGTCGGCACTATCGTATAGCCGGAACACTATGAGGAAGAGGCTTCCGGCGCCCGAGTTTCCGCCCACATCAGGTTGTCGAGAAGAATCGAGCTCCCTCGCGTCGGAAATTTTGTAAAAACCCGGTATGACACGTCATCATCGTTTCGTAGCTGGAGTTTGCCGAAACGGGTTTGTGGTAACTTGCCGTCGCTGAAGCGCATGACGAGTTGATATCCACTAAGGTCGGCGTAATGTTCACGCGCAGAGCAATACCATGCGACTTCCTCTACGTCGGCATCCCGAAAAGCGGATGGCAAATTCAATGCCCTCGCTTGCTCGGGCCAGCGATCGTAAAATGTCGCTAAGCCTTCCAGGCCGGCCCGCGAGTAGGAATCGTGTCGCAGGACCAGGCGTAGGATCTGGTCCTGACTAAACATATCGCCGAGGCGTTCAACGGTCGCAACGATCTGCGGGATTAGCTGCGACGTTTGCCACAAGCCAGGGTTTGGTCCCAGGCCGACCAGAAGCTCTATAATCTTCTCTGCCGTGCGGAGCCGATTCGGAGCTTCGATATCATCCAGCAGTGCAAGCACACCCTTGAATAATTTGATCTGCTGACCATCACTGGCGGCAACATCAGCCAGCTCTCTTAGAGCGAGCACCACGGCAGACGCGTGTTTGCCTGCGACAACATCTATAAGTCCATGGTCCAGGCCAGTTTCGAGCGTATCATGAAGCGGTATATGCAAAGTGACATTTGAATTGTCGGGCGAAGACGCAAGGCGCTCTTCATGTTCCAGCGCCCAGGCCTGGAGCCAAAGCCACCAAGCCGAACGAGTCGTTATATCCACGTGCACAAGGATCACCGGCAACCGGAACTGCAGCGCGTAATTTAGGAATGATCGTTCGACTACGACGTGGACCACCTGTCCGCGCACGTCGGCAGACTCGGTCGCCTTGACCTGTAATTTTAACAGTTTGCCTGCGGGGCGCTGTCCGTCGCCTTCGGCGGGAGCGTATTCCGCTTCAAGGTCAACTCCGTAGTCGAGATCCTGAAATCTACACATCCAGTGGGGGTGCGCATCCACCTGTTCACGAACCTGATTCTGGCCTTTGTCGCCTATTTTTTGCGAACGGGTTCGAGTTGGCACGGGGGACCTTCGATCATGTGAGTATGTCTCATCACTGATAGCGACGAACATGCATGCCGACCAGAGGCCTGCTGGTCCAATAGATCAGCCGCACCGCCCGCAGCTTCAGTTCAAACGTCCGTTTTCGGGCAAGTTCAAAGTCAGCCGGAACATCCAGAATGCGGCGCAAAGCCGCTTTCCCTTCACAACACCAAGCTACGATTAAGCCCTCTTGACTCCCGTCGCTCGATCATAGAACAAATAGAGAACATGCTTGTATACGCTTCATGGAGGTCAACGACCATCTTGCGGCCGGAGCCCGCCATAGACGACTTGCGCGCACGGATCGAAAAGATCGAGGGCCGGCGCCGACGCGCCAGATCGGTGCTTCCTTTCGGGATCGCCGAGCTGGATTCGCGACTTCCGGGCGGGGGACTGGCGCTTGGCGCGCTGCATGAAATCGCCGGCGGCGGCAATGGAGCCATCGATGGCGCGGCCGCGGCCCTTTTCGCCGGCGGTGTGGCTGCGCGCACGCGCGGCAAGGTCCTGTGGTGCATCACGCGGCCCGACCTGTTCGCTCCGGCGCTGGCGCAGGCCGGGCTGAAACCGGACCGCGTCATCTATGTCGAGGCCGGCGACGACAAGACGATCCTCGCCTGCATGGAGGAAGGCATCCGGCATGGCGGCCTGGGCGCGGTCGTCGGTGAAGTCGCGCGCCTGACCATGACGGCCTCGCGGCGGCTGCAGCTCGCCGCCGAAGAAGCCCACACGATCGGGATCGCGCTGCGGAGATGGCGGCGGCAGACGGAGGCGGCCGATTTCGGCCAGCCGACGGCCGCCATGACCCGCTGGCGCATCTCGGTCCTGCCCTCGGCGCCGCTGCCCGTGCCCGGTGTCGGCCGTCACCGATGGCTCGTCGAATTGATTCGCGCCCGCGCGGGTGACAGTGCCGATTTCGAATTGGAGGCGTGCGATGGCACGGGTCGTCTCGCTGTTCCTGCCGACCTGGCCGACCGACAGGGTGCGGCGCAAGGCCGGCAACGCAGCGCCGCCGGCTGACGCCCCGCTCATCCTGATCGGTCGCGACAAGAACAGGCGCGTGGTGCTCGCTGCCGATGCCGCAGCACTCGCCGCCGGCCTGCGCGCCGGCATGCCCGCGACGAAGGCCCAGGTGCTGGTGCCGGGCCTTGCGATCCAGGACGCGGACCAAGAAGCGGATGCCGAGGCGCTCGAGCGGCTCGCTGTCTGGATGCTTCGATTTGCGCCGATTGTCGCGCCCGATCCGCCCGACGGGATCGTCATCGACACGACGGGCGCCGACCATCTCCATGGCGGCGAGGCCGCCATGCTCGAGGGCATGGTTGGGCGTCTGGCGATGTCCGGCATCGTCGCGCGCGCGGCGATCGCGGACAGCTGGGGCGCGGCGCATGCGCTGGCCCGGTATGGCGGCCAGGACATGTTCATCGCGCCACCCGGCCACGGCCCATCTATTATAGAACCACTTGCGCTCGAAGCGCTGCGGATCGCACTTTCGACGGCCGCCGAACTGCGCAGGCTTGGTTTCCAACGGATCGGCGATCTCCTGAAACAGCCGCGCGCGCCGCTTGCGCTGCGCTTCGGCCCGGAGATCGGCCGCCGCATCGATCAGGCTCTTGGCAACACAGCTGAGCCTATCGATCCGGTGCGGCCGCCGGACATCGTCGAGGTCCGCCGTGCATTCGCCGAGCCGATCGGCGCGGCCGAGACAATAGCGCGCTATATCGGCAAGCTCGTCGCCCAGCTGTGCAAGCTGATGGAGCAGCGCGGCCTCGGAGCGCGCCGGCTCGATCTCATCTGCCATCGCGTCGACAGTCGGGCTCAGGCGGTCCGTGTCGGCATGGCGATGCCCGTCCGGGACGCCAAACGGCTGACCCGGCTGCTTTGCGACAAGCTCGAGACCATCGCGCCGGGCTTCGGCATCGAGATGATGATCCTAGCGGCGACAGCGGCCGAACCCCTGGAGCACAGCCAGGCCGTGAACTCCTTCGTCGAGGAAACCGTGCCGGATGTGTCCGACCTTATCGATACGCTGATGAACCGGGTCGGCGAGCGCGCCGTCTACCGCCTTGCCCCTGTCGCTAGCGACGTGCCGGAGCGTTCGGTCAGCAAGATCCCGGCGATGGCGGCCGACACCGGCGCGGGCTGGCCCGGCCATTGGCCGCGGCCAGCCCGCCTGCTGCCGCAGCCGGACCCGGTCGAGACGGTGGCGCTGTTGCCCGACCATCCGCCGGTGTCCTTCACCTGGCGCGGCGTGCGCCGGCGCGTGAAGCGCGCGGATGGCCCGGAGCGGGTCTTCGGCGAATGGTGGAAGCGCGACGCCGAGCTGGTGGCGGTGCGCGATTATTTCCGGCTCGAGGACGACGCCGGCGAGCGCTACTGGCTCTACCGCGCCGGCGACGGCGAGGATGCGGCGACGGGCTCGCACCGGTGGTTCCTGCATGGAGTGTTCGGATGAGCGTCATCCGTTATGCCGAGCTGCAGGTCACCTCGCATTTCAGCTTCCTGCGCGGCGCCTCCTCGGCCGGGGAGCTGTTTTCGCAGGCGGCACTTCTCGGTATCGAGGCGCTGGCCGTCGTCGACCGCAACAGCCTCGCCGGCATCGTCCGCGCCCACGAGGCGGCCAAGACCACGGGCGTGCGCCTGATCGTTGGTTGCCGCCTCGACCTCACCGACGGCATGTCGCTGCTCGCCTACCCGACCGACCGCGACGCCTATTCCCGGCTCTGCCGGCTGCTCTCGCTCGGCAAGGCCCGGGCCGGCAAGGCGAAATGCCATCTCGAATGGAGCGATGTCGTTGCCTATGGCGACGGCCTCATCGCCGTGCTCCTGCCCGACATGGCCGATGAGATCCTGGCGCTGCGCCTGAGACATCTGCGCGAGGCATTCGGCGACCGCGCCTATATGGCGCTGACGCTCAGGCGCCGGCCCAACGACCAGCTTCGCATCCACGACCTGGCCACGCTTGCCTGGAAGATGAAGGTGCCGTGCGTCGTCACCAACGACGTGCTCTTCCATGAGCCGGGCCGCCGCATGCTGCAGGACGTCGTCACCGCGATCCGGCACAATCTCACCATCGACGCGCTCGGCGAGCGCCGCGAGCGGCATGCCGACCGTTACCTCAAGCCGCCTCAGGAAATGCACCGGCTTTTTTCACGCTACCCGGAAGCGCTGGCGCGCACGATGGAGATCGCCGACCGCTGCCGGTTCTCTCTCGACGAGCTTGCCTACCAGTACCCGGAGGAGCGCGACGATCCTTCGCTGACACCGCAGCAGGCGCTCGAAAAGCTGACATGGCAGGGTGCCGCGACGCGCTACCCGGAAGGCGTCCCGGACAGCGTCGCCCGCTCGCTGCGCCACGAATTGCGGCTGATCGAGAAGCTCGACTATGCACCCTATTTCCTGACCGTGAATTCGATCGTGCGTTTCGCGCGCTCGAAGGACATCCTCTGCCAGGGCCGCGGCTCCGCCGCCAATTCGGCGGTCTGCTACGTGCTCGGCATCACCTCGATCGATCCCGGCCGCAACGATCTTCTGTTCGAGCGTTTCGTCTCCGAGGAGCGCCGCGAGCCTCCCGACATCGACGTCGATTTCGAGCATGAGCGGCGCGAGATCGTCATGCAGTGGGTGTTCGACACCTATGGACGCGACCACGCGGCGTTGTGTTCGACGGTGGTGCGCTACCGCACCAAGGGCGCGCTGCGCGATGTCGGCAAGGCGCTCGGCCTGCCGGAGGATCTCATCCGTACGCTCTCCGGCCAGGTCTGGGGCTGGTCCGAAGAGGGCGTCGAGAAGCGGCATGTCGAGGAACTCAATCTCAACCTTGCCGATCGCCGGCTGCGACTGACGCTCGACCTCGCGAGTCAGTTGATGGGCGCGCCGCGTCACCTCAGCCAGCATCCGGGCGGCTTCGTGCTCACCCATGACCGTCTCGACGATCTGGTGCCGATCGAGCCGGCGAGCATGAAGGATCGTCAGGTGATCGAATGGGACAAGGACGATATCGACGCGCTCAAATTCATGAAGGTCGACGTGCTGGCGCTCGGCATGCTGACCTGCATGAAGAAGGGCCTCGATCTCCTCGCAGAGTGCAGGGACATACGCCTCGACCTTGCCACCATACCGGCGGAGGATCCGCGCACCTACGCCATGATCAGGAAAGCCGATACGCTCGGCACTTTCCAGATCGAGAGCCGGGCGCAGATGTCGATGCTGCCGCGGCTGAAGCCAAGGACTTTTTATGATCTCGTGGTGCAGGTCGCGATCGTGCGACCCGGGCCGATCCAGGGCGACATGGTCCATCCCTATCTGCGCCGCCGGGAAGGCATCGAACCGGTGCATTACCCAAGGCCCGAGCTCGAGAAGGTGCTCGGCAAGACGCTCGGCGTTCCGCTGTTCCAGGAGCAGGCGATGCGGGTTGCCATCGAATGCGCGGGCTTCACGCCAGGCGAAGCGGACATGCTTCGCAAGTCGATGGCGACCTTCAAGTTCACCGGCGGCGTCTCGTCCTTCAAGACGAAGCTGATCGACGGGATGGTGGACAATGGCTATGAGCGCGGCTTCGCCGAGCAGACATTCAAGCAGCTCGAAGGTTTCGGCTCGTATGGTTTTCCGGAGAGCCACGCCGCTTCCTTCGCGCTGATCGCCTATGCCTCGGCCTGGCTCAAATGCTGGCATCCCGACGTCTTCTGCGCGGCGCTGTTGAACAGCCAGCCGATGGGCTTCTATGCGCCGGCGCAGATCGTGCGCGACGCGGCCGCGCACGGGATCGAGATCCGGCCGGCCTGCGTCAACGCTTCGCGCTGGGACTGCACGCTCGAGCCTATTTCCGATGGCGGACATTTCGCCGTCCGGCTGGGGTTGCGCATGGTGCGCGGCCTCGCCAATGCCCATGCAAGCACAATCGTCGCCACGCGCGCCGACCAGCCCTTCGCCTCGGTCGAAGATCTGTGGCGGCGTGCCGGCGTGCCGCAGGCAGCGCTTGTCCAGCTCGCCGAGGCGGATGCGTTCCGGCCAGCGCTTGGCCTTGCGCGGCGAGAGGCGCTTTGGGCGATCAAGGCGCTGCGCGACGAGCCCCTGCCCCTGTTCGCGGCCGCATCGGCCCGTGAAGCGGAGCTGGTTCCGGAGATCGACGAACCTGCGGTGGCGCTTCGGCCGATGACAGCCGGCGGCGAGGTCGTGGAAGACTACCGCCATATCCGCCTGACGCTGCGCAGCCATCCGATCTCGTTTCTGCGCGACGACCTTCGCCGTCGCCGCATTGTTTCCTGCGCCGAGGCGATGGAGGCGCGCGACGGCCGCTGGCTGGAAACGGCAGGCATAGTGCTCGTGCGGCAGCGCCCGGGCTCGGCCAAGGGCGTCATGTTCATCACCCTTGAGGACGAGACCGGGATCGCGAACCTGGTCGTCTGGCCGAAAGTGTTCGAGCAGCACCGGCGCACGGTTCTGTCGGCGGGCATGATCGCGGTAAAGGGCCGGATCCAGCGCGAGGGCGAAGTGGTCCACCTCGTGGCTCGCAAGATCAGCGATCTGTCAAACGAGCTCGCCAGCGTCGGCGAGCGCGAGGGCAGCTTTCCCGTGCCGCACGGCCGCGGCGACCAGGTGCGCAATGGCGGCTCGGGACCCGATCCGCGCGAGCTCCCGCCCAAGGGGCTGCGCAGCCGCGACATCTACATACCCGACCTCCACATCGACAACATCAAGGTCAGGACGCGGGATTTCAGGTGAAACGCCGAATTTCTTGCCCGGCTCAGGATCGCAAGACGACCCAAAGCGTTAGAGGTCGAACGTCGTGACCGCGCGGCGATCGAACAGGAGACGATAATGGCAGACGACAAATCGAAGCGAGGCGCCGCAGACCGGAGGCAGGTCTCCGGCGGTGAAGGCTACGAGGTCAATTATTTCGCCCGCAAGCACGGTATCAGCAGAGAGCAGGCCGAAACCCTGATCAAGCGGGTCGGCAACGACCGCGACAAGCTCAATGCCGCCGCGGAGAAACTGAAGAAATAGGCTGCGAATTGCGAATGGCGCATCGGGCAGTTGGGTTTTGTTTGAGTGAGGTCAGGTGAGCAAGTCAGCTTTGCGTCGGCCCGCAACCAAAGGATCTTCAACCCCCCTTGCGAAGCCAGCCTTGCGCGGCGCAGCCAAACTCGCGCCACCCGCGTTCCGGCCGGTCCAGCTTGCAAAACTGGTGGACACGGTTCCCCCTGGGGACCGCTGGATCCACGAGATGAAATATGATGGCTACCGCATTCTCGTCGCGCTGGGCGGAGGTGAGGCGCGCGCCTATACGCGCTCCGGCCTGGACTGGTCCGACCGCTTCCCGTCCATTTTGGCGGAGGCGCGCAAGCTCAAAGTTCGCTCCGCCCTGATCGACGGAGAGGCGGTTGTCATGGACAAGGAGGGCCGATCCAGCTTCCAGGCGCTGCAGAACGCATTGAAGGGCGCTCCCGCGAGCATCGATTTTTATGCCTTCGACCTGCTCCAGCTCGACGGGGAAGACCTGACAAGGTTGCCGCTCCTGCAGCGCAAGCAGAAACTGGAGACCATCCTGCCGGCGAAGCAGCCCGTCCTGCGCTACTCCGATCATATCCAGGGCCGCGGGGAAGAGTTGCTGAACCGCTTCTGCGACGCCGGCCTCGAGGGGGTGATCTCGAAGCTCGCGGATTCGGCCTATGTCGGCGCCCGCGATGGAAGCTGGCTGAAGATCAAGTGCATCAAGCGTCAGGAATTCGTGCTCGTCGGCTGGACGCCGTCAGACAAGGATCGCGCGTTTCGATCGCTGATCCTCGGCGTCCATGACGGCGGAAAGCTGCGATATGCCGGCAAGGTCGGGACCGGTTTCAATGCCGCCGGAATGGCCCGGCTCATGAAGACCATGGCGCCTCTGGAGCAGAAGGCGGCAACGGTCGAGGCGCCGCGCGCGGAGGTCCGCGGCGCGCACTGGCTGCGTCCCAGGCTTGTCGCCGAAATCGCCTTCACCGAGATGACGAATGAAGGGACACTGCGCCATCCAAGCTATCTCGGCCTGCGCGACGACAAGAAGCCGGAAGCGGTCGTGCTCGAGACGGAACACCGCACGGCCACCCTGCCGCCGCCGGCGACAAGCGCGGTCGCGATCAGCAATCGCGGCCGCGTGATCTACCCCGAATCCAACATCACCAAGGGACAGCTTGCCGATCATTATTCGGAGGTTGCCGCGATCATGCTTCCCTGGGCCGCCAGCAGACCGATCAGCCTGGTCCGCTGCCCGCAGGGCCGCGCCAAGAAATGTTTTTTTCAAAAGCATGACGCCGGCAGCTTCGGCGACAAGGTCCATCACGTCGGGATCACCGAAAAGGACGGCCATGAGGAGCCCTACCTTTACGTCGACGATGCCGAGGGGCTTCTAACCTGTGTCCAGATGGGAACGATCGAGTTCCATGGATGGGGAGCGCGCATCGAAGACGTCGAGAAGGCCGACCGCCTCGTGTTCGACCTTGACCCCGACGAAGGACTGGATTTCGAGGCGGTCCGCGCTGCCGCATTCCAGTTCCGGGATATGCTGCAATCCATTGGGTTGACCAGCTTCCCGATGCTGACGGGCGGCAAGGGCGTGCATGTGATCGCGCCGCTCACGCCGCGCGCTGAATGGCCCGAGGTAAAGGCCTTCGCCTCCGGGCTTGCTCAGGCGGTCGCGCAGAGCGACCCCAGCCACTTCACGGCCGTGTTGTCGAAGGCCAAACGCAAGGGACGGATCTTCGTCGACTATCTGCGCAACCAGCGCGGCGCAACGGCAATCATGCCTTATAGCGCCAGGTCGCGGCCGGGCGCCCCGGTCGCAGTACCTGTCAGCTGGGCGGAGATGAAGACGATCGATGCGCCCTCGCATTTCCATGTCGGCGACGCGCCCGAGTTGAAGAAGCGCGCCGCATCGAAGGCCCTCGCCGGCTGGGGCCGGGCCGATCAGTTCCTGCCGGACCTCATGAAGCCATGAGGATCGCCACCTACAACGTCAACGGCGTCAATGGCCGCCTGCCGGTGCTGCTGCGCTGGCTTAAAGAGGCAGCGCCAGACATTGCCTGTCTCCAGGAACTCAAGGCGCCGCAGGAGAAGTTCCCGGAAGGGCCGATCCGCGACCTCGGCTATGACGTGGTCTGGCATGGCCAGAAAAGCTGGAACGGCGTCGCGATCCTGAGCCGGGTCGGCAACATCCACGAAACGCGGCGCGGCCTCCCCGGCGACCCCGATGACAGCCATAGCCGCTACATCGAAGCAGCAGTCAATGGCATCCTGATCGGATGCCTTTATCTTCCCAATGGAAATCCAAGGCCCGGCCCGAAATTCGACTACAAGCTGCGTTGGTTCGACCGCCTCATCGACCACGCAGCCGAATTCGTGGCGTCCAGACAGCCGGTGGTGCTGGCAGGCGATTTCAACGTCATGCCGACCGAACTCGATGTCTACAAGCCCGAGCGCTGGCTGGACGATGCTCTGTTCGCGCCCGAGGCGCGCGCCGCCTACGCGACGCTGCTCAAGCAAGGCTGGACCGACGCACTGCGCTCGCGTCATCCCGGCGAGAAGATCTACACGTTCTGGGATTATTTCCGCAACGCCTTCGGCCGCAACGCAGGCCTGCGCATCGACCACCTTCTCGTGAGCCCGTCGCTCAGGAAGCGGCTGATCGATGCCCAGGTCGACGTCGAGGTGCGCGGCTGGGAAAAGAGCAGCGATCACGCGCCGGTCTGGATCGAGCTCTCGTAAAAAACAGCGCCTCGCGGGTGTTCAACGCCTGACGACAGGAAGCCCAGGGCGCGCCTGGAGCATTGGGTGCTCGCTGATGATGAAACCGTCACGATGTTTAGCTGCGGCGTCGACAGGCTTCGTGCGCCTAAAATGCCTACGCCCGTGTCGCGGCCGCATTCAGCAGCGCACCGCCTCGCTTCACCCGATCTGCTCCACGAGCAGCGTCCCCGGCTGAAGCGGCTTGATCAGCGATTTGGCGGATACCGACGGATCAAGCCAGCTCGCCCAATCCTTGCGCTCCAGGATCACGATCTGCCGATCGTGATACGGCGCGATATCGGGACCGGGTTCCATCGTGAGCATGGTGAACGCCTCCCCGACATCATTGGTATCGCGCCAAATCCCGGCGATGCAGAAGATCGGCTCGTCGCGCTTGGTGAAGAGCCACTTGTCCTTGCGCTTCTTGCCCTTGTCTGTCGGTTCGGTGAATTCGTAAAATCCATCGGCTGGTATCAGGCAGCGGTTCGAGGCGAACTCGCGACCGTCCGAGCGGAAGTTGTAGACCGGCCTCTTGTTCGGTCCAGGCCAGCTCCACCGGCGCTGAACAAGGTCACCCTCGCCGGCCGCTCCGTCAACCGGGCGGATGATCGGCCCGATGTCGGTTATCTTGATGTCCTCGCGCGCCTGGATGTTCGGCGCTCCTTCACTGAAGCGGATCTTGATCTTGAGATCGGCGAAGTCCTCCACGATCGAGGCGACATCCACCATCAGCCGATAATCATTGCACATGTCTCACCTGTCTCTGCGGCATTGCGCGGCGGCTTCGTTCCTGTTATGTTCTTTTTGCTATGGGCGCAACAGTTTTCGATTCCGACAGCCCGCTCGACGAGCCCCGCGTCATCATAAGGCGCTACGGCGGCGATGTTGAGATGCTCAAGCTGCCGTGGGGACTTCAACCGAAGGAAGCAGGCCGGCGCCCCTTCACCGTGGTGCGCGCGGAGGACCGATCGTTCCCGAGCCATCGCTGCCTCGTGCCGGCGTCCGAATTCCGGCACCGAAGCCAGGGGAAGAACTACAGCTTTCGCCTCGCCGACGATGACTGGTTCTATTTCGCCGGCATCTGGCGGCCGGCGAGCCGCGATTGGCCGGAAGCCTACGCGATCCTGACGATCGAGGCCAATGACGACATCGCGCCCTACCATGATCGCCAGATGGCGGTGCTGCGCCGAGACCAGCGCTCGGCCTGGCTGGACATGACGCGTCCCGAACACGAAGTGCTTCGTCCCCTTCCCAAGGACAGTTTCCGGATTTCCCGCCTCCATCAGGGCCGCGCGCAGGCTGAATTCGCGATCTGAGCGTTGTAGATCCTGCAGCACGAAGCACATATCCTGGCGACATGTCCCCTGACCGCAACGCCGACCAGCGTAAGATCATTCATGTCGACATGGATGCGTTCTACGCGTCTGTCGAACAGCGCGACAATCCGGAGCTGCGCGGCAAGCCGCTGGCCGTTGGCGGGGCTGCGGCGCGCGGCGTGGTGGCTGCCGCGAGCTACGAGGCTCGCGCCTTCGGCGTTCGCTCCGCGATGCCTTCGGTTACGGCAAAGCGCAAATGCCCCGAGTTGGTCTTCGTGCCGCCCCGCTTCGACGTCTACCGGTCCGTCTCGGCCCAGATCCGCGAGGTGTTCGCCGAACACACCGATCTCATTGAACCGCTCTCGCTCGACGAGGCCTATCTCGACGTGACGCGGAACAGGCTCGAAATTTCGTCTGCCACGACGATCGCCGAGATGATCAGAGCGAAGATCCTGCTGGTGACCGGTCTCACCGCTTCCGCCGGCATCTCATACAACAAATTCCTCGCCAAGATGGCCTCCGGCCAGAACAAGCCAAACGGCCAGTTCGTCATCACGCCCCGCCATGGGCCGGCCTTCGTGGAGGCGCTGCCGGTCAAGAAATTTCATGGTGTCGGTCCCGCAACGGCCGCCAAGATGGAGGCGCTGGGCATTAAGACAGGCGCCGATCTCAAGGACCGTTCGCTTGCCTTCCTGCAGCAGCATTTCGGGAAGTCTGGGTTCTGGTATTATCAGATCGCGCGCGCCATCGATGAACGCGCGGTCGAGCCGGATCGGCCGCGCAAATCGATCGGCGCCGAGGATACGTTCGCAGCCGACATCTTCGAGTTCGCTGGAGCAAGCGCCGAACTTAAGCCGCTGACAGCCAAGGTGTGGGGGCACTGTGAAGGCAAAGGCATCCGGGGCCGGACGATCACGCTGAAGGTCAAGTTTGCCGATTTCCATCAGATCACGCGCAGTCGCACCGTGTCGGTGCCAATCGAGCTCTCTGACTTCGAACGTCTCGCAGCCGATCTCCTGAAGTCGGTGTTTCCGGTACAGAAGGGAATCCGGCTGCTGGGCGTCACGCTTTCGTCGCTGGGCGATGTGTGGCCGCCGGAACAACGGCAACTTCGGTTCGAGCTTTAGGATGAGCGCAAACGAAACGCGGCCGCCGGCTCTGGGATCAGCCCGCGTGGGGATCGGATTTGGCGATTGTCTTGGATAGCTACTCCGGCATAATCATCGGCCGGCACGGCCGTGCGAAGCAGAGGGGAAGGCACATGGCCCCCCTCCCAGGGGTTGATGCGTCAAACATCAGGCGGCCTCGCCTTCTTCTGGCTGGAGCCCGTGCAGGAAAGCGACGGCGCGCTGCGCATGGGCAGCGGCCGAGAAGATCGCTCGCTTGTCGTCGCCGAGGACTTTCAGCCACGCGCCGAGGTAGCTTGCATGGTCCGGCCGGGGCTCGAGTTCGGGCGCGATGCCAAGATCGGCGCAGAGGAAGCAGCTTCCGAGCTCGGCGATCAGTTCCTCGCGCGCTTGCTCGCTGCGATCCTTGGCGTAGCGACTAAGGTCGCGGTTCACGCGATGCGGCGCCGAAGTCCAATGGGTAAGCTCGTGACTGAGCGTGGCGGCGTATGACGCGGCGTCCCGGAACGTCTGAAGCGGCGGCATCTGGATGTGGTCCGTCACCGGGGCAAAGTAGGCGCGATCCCCGCCGTGCCGGATTACCGCCCCAGTGTTGGCGAAGAACCCGTCGGCGTGCTCGATCCGGGCGATGGGATCGCGCACCGGCTCCGCCTGCCGTTGATAAAGGTGGTCCGGCAGGCCATCAATTTGCGCAATGTTGAAAACGGAATACGCCTTGAGGAACGGGATCTCGCGGTCGATTTCCTCGCCGCTGGTGTCCGTCTCCGTCCTTGTAAAGCGGCTGGCGAAGACCACCAGCGAGCCGGTCTCGCCCTTGCGAACGCCGCCGCCAAGTTCGAGCGCCTGCCTGAATGTCATCCACAGCGGGTTGGAAAAGCCGCGGGCAACCGCCTCCGACCAAAGCAGCAGCACATTCATGCCGCTATAGGGCAGACCATTGTGCCTGAGCGGCCGGGTGACGCGGCCGGAGCCATCGGTCGATTGCCACGGCTGCATCCAAGGACGGACACCCTTCTCCAGCTCGGCTACGATGCGATCGGTGATGCGCGCATAGATATCGATGCGCCCTGCATTTTCTTTCCTGCTCATTTCATGAACCTCCAGTTGGAGGCCGCGCCGATCGCGGCCCCGTCACAGGGGTCCACTTGGCGGAGCAGGAAGGCGGGCCGCGCACCCGACCGGGTCCCGTCGTGCGCGCACGATGGGTGGTCATGGGCCGCAGCGACAGCGGAGGACGGCAAAGCCGTTGCGCTGTCTGCCTGGATCCGCCAGGACCTCGGGGCAGGACGGGGCGCGAGCGGACGTCAGAAAACAGAACGCGGCGCTGGGCGCCGCCTGAATGCAGTCGAGAGAAGGCCGGTTCAATGAACAGACCGGCCACCGCTATAGGGATCGTATTCGAAGAGGATTTCGACATCGGCGTCGTCGAGCTCATCGGCGGGCATCACGCCGAATTCGTTGTCGACCTGGAAGAGGATAACCGGAACCATGAGAGTGCGGGCGAGAGACCAGGCGGCCTTTTGGGCGAGTATGAGATCGTAGGACATCTGAGGGCTCCATCTTGGAGCGGGCCAATTCCCGCTCGATGGCTCCGTCAGTGTGCGGAAGCGGGCGCGATCACCCGAAGGCGTCAGCCGAGCGGCCGCAGCATGCTAGCGGACCCCTTGCGGGTTGATCAGGGAAGATCCGCAGCCGCACCAGGAAGGCCATTACGAGAGAGCGGGATTGGGCCGTGAAGGAGTTCAGCATCCCGATCGGGCCGAGGCTGGCGAAAGAGCTGGCATCGGGGCGGTCCTCGGAACGTGGCGCACCGGAAGCAACATCCGACCCGAGTGCAAACTCGCGCATGACGCAACCCTATTTGCTCGGCGCACTGTATGGCAGCGGTCGTCTCTCTTCGTTCGCCACGCAGCGACACTCGCGACGAAACCGCCACTTGGCCATGATCGAAAGCGGTGTGTTCGACCCATGAAAATGGCCAGGCCCTGCGCAGTCGATGCGAGGGGCGAATGAGCCGGATGTGCACGACATAGAAGGAGGGCGGGTCCGGAGCTCCGCCCTCGATGTTTATCCGAGAGCTACCATCTGCAGTTCGGCCGCCTTGCGGTCGACGGATTGGCCGGGGTTTTCGACTGGACGCTCGAAGGGCTTCCAGGCCTCGCCTACAACCTGCTCGTAGGCCGCGATAGCCCCCTCGGCGGCCATACGCAGCGCATGGGCCTGTAGTGCCATATCAGCGGCGAACTCGCGCTTGCGCTGGGCAGCGCTGTCGAAGCCGACCGGTCCTGCGACGTCTTCGTTCCGATCGTCGCAGGCCGACTTGGCCGTCGCGTCCCGTGCTTCGGATACCGCACGGCTGTAGAACTGGCCGGCCCCGTAGGCGGATCCGACAAAGGCACCGACGACGCGTTGCAGGTGTATCTGCATGGCGCGTTCCGCCAGCCCCTCGTCGAGTGCGGCGGCCGTGTCCACGATGAGCCTTTCGTGCAGGTCGCGAATGCCGTCGCTGTCGAGCACCGGGAGGCCAAAACTCTCCGAGACGAGCGAACACTGTGCGGCGTCGGGGCATACGAGTCGGACCATTTGGAAGGTAGTGCCCTTGCGCAATGGGGCGACGCGGGCGGTTGCGCGGGGATTGGCGGCTTTGCTGGTCATTGACATATCCTTTCTTCAGCTTCTCGAGGTCAGGACCGACTCCGTGCCGACTCTCCCTCGGGCGCGGACCAAAAGAACCGGCGGAATGACGGGCGCTTCAGGGTCCGGGCGGACCGAGACGAGCATGGAAGGCTTGCGGCCAAGCAGGGCTTCCTTCGCCCTCGCGCGGGACGCGGGTCTTCCATGTCGAGACCGGACCGACCGGCCGCCCCGCGGCGCGGACGCGGCCTTGAAGCGCACGGCCGCAGGTTCAGGACCGCATGAAGCCCGAGTGAGGACCGGCACGGGCGTCGACTTCGACATTGGAACCGTAGGACAGGTGATCATGGCTACCTGCCGACTCATCGACCGGAGACCGCTCGGCATGCACACCACGCCCACACCATGACGGCCGTGGCCCGACACCGGAGGGACCATCATCGGCAGCGCTAGCTGTCGCGGCCGTACACCTGGAGCCGCCAGGCGAACCTGACGGCGGCAGATTGATCAAAAGAAAGGCGAGGTCTATTCGGCGGCCTCGCGGTAGCCGTCCTCGAGCCCGCCTTTCTCGGAAGGTTGGTCCTCTCCACTCAGGCCGTCGACCTCAGGCCCAACGTCGTCATCGGCCCCGGGGACGGTGCTCTTGGACAGCCACTCGGTCAGGTTTGCCGCATCGGGAGCGAACAGCGCAGCCGGGTGGACGAAGTGCCCTTCCTTGAAGTGCTCGACGAGCGCGGCCCGCGTGTCCTTTACGCGCGCCCGCGGCAGAACCGGCGTGTCGGCGCACGAGGCCTCGATCGCTGGACGCGACAGACAGGAAAGGAAGTCCTCGGTGCCCATATTGGCGAGGAAGCTGTCTGCCCCGATCGCGCCGCCTGCGACGAGCGCCACCACGCCCGACTTGCTCATCCCCTCGCGGCAGGAGAGCGCATCGATGAGGACGCCCCGGGCTGCGATGCGCAAAGTCTCGGCGTCGAAGGCGAACTTGCCCTCGGCATCGAAGAGAGTGGCGGCGTGCCGAGGCATGCGGCGACCGACCCCATAATCGCCGCCGGCACCGGAATCGACGCGCACGTTCTGGCCAGCGAAGGCGAGAACGAGCAACGCCAACAGCGTGTCGTCCTCGATCGGCGCCCGTGACAGCGCCTCATGGAGAGCATCGGTGCGCAGGTCGCCGATCATCTCGATACCCTTACGGGTCACATCGGGACGCGACTTCGGCATGACGACCGCCTCGGCGGCTTCCGTCGCGTTGGCCTTCTTTCCGGCCTCGGGCAGACGGAAGTGGACCGTCTTCACCTTTCCCTCGCGGTCGAGATACATCGCGGCGTGATCCGACTTCTTCGGCGTGCCATAAACGCGTTCCGCCTTTGGCGGCAGCTTCACCTCGCCATGGGCGTTCGGTTCGGTGATGATGCTGTTCTTGGGCAGGTTCTGCGTCATCCATTCCTGCTGGGCGCCGAGGAAGGCCTCCACGTCTGTGGTGTATCGGCTGTCCTGGTCGGCCGGTGCGAACAGATCCTCCACCCAGGCGATGCCGTAGGCCTCGCGCAGCTCGTCGTCAAAGCTTGCGTCGCGCGCGTACATGCGTCGCTTCGTGAGACCGTTGGCGATGCTCCACCACGACACCTGTGGGTCGCCCTTGCTGGGCTTTTTGGCTTTCCAGACCTCCTTCTGCTCCTCAAGCGAGGCGGCCGCGATAGTGCGGAGCTGCTGCTCGTTCGGCATATCGCCCTTGGCCATTGCGTCGAGCATCGCCGGCAGCACATTGGCGAGCAGACGCAGCTTCTTGATCTGGCGAATCGACTGCGCGAGGGCGATCGCAATCGACTCTTCGGTCCAGTTCAGCGCAACGAGACGCTCAATGGCACGCCAAAGATCGACCGGGTTGAGCTGCTCATGCGTGATAGAGGTGGCCAGCGATCGCATCGCGCCGCCGTCCTCGGCTCGAGGCACGACCAGAACGGCGATCTCTTCGAGACCTGCTGCGATCGCCTGCTTCGCGCGCCGATGACCCTGATCGATGACGAAGCCATTGCCGCCATCGGCTTCAGCGAACACGATCAGCGGCTCGACGACGCCAATGGCCTTGATCGTTGCGAGCAGCAAGGCGTCCGCCTGCGGGCTGCACTTGGAGCGCCGCGCCTTGTCAGGATTGTCCTTGAGCGAGCGCGGATCGACGAACTTCAATTCCATGGGAATGCTCCTTGAAGGTTAGGACAGGCCCTTCGCCGGTCCTTTCTCGTCTTCATTCCGAAGACATCCCCCTTGCCCGCGGAGCGGGCGGGACGGGGCAATTGCGCTGGAGCATCCCTGCCCGACTGGCCAAGCGGGGCTTCGTCAGCCCTGCGCAGGATGAAGGGCCGGGATTGCGACCGGCGCGATTGAGCGTCAGCGTCGGCGGACCACCCGATCTGCGAGCGGTCCGCCCTGCTTTTTCGCTTCTCTCCTCTCTGGACGCCCTCCAGACCGAGCCGGCGAAAGCTGCTCAGAACGTGGAGGCAAGTTACGTCGCCTGCACCTCATGCTCGACGTCTCGATCTTCCGCGAGATGCCCGGAAGAACTTCTGACGCCCGGGTCAAGGAGAACCGCCGTGATCTGATCAATCGAGAACAATGGCTATTTCGCAGCGTCGTTCTTGTCAGCTCTTCGGCTGCGCTCTCATTCTCAGATCGGCGTTCCAGTCATCCGCTACGGGTCGAAGGCGTTCACCGCCGCACCGAGCTTGCTCCCCCAATCCGAGCAGACGGTCGGCGTAAATCTCGCCCTGTTTGTTGTTGTCGGTAGCAGCGATGAGCTCAACACCCGGCCTGGCGGCAAGCGCGCGCAGCGCCGCGTCGGTATCCGGCGACCAGCCGCCCCCGGTGCTGAGATAGAACGTGTCGGCGCGAAAGCCCTCGAGCGCGGCAAGGCTCATGGCGTCGATCGCGGCTTCGGTCACGCAAAGGCGCAGCGCATCAGGACTGCCGAGGCGGAACAGCATCTTGGCGCCGCCCGTGGCAAAACCGCGCCAGTCCGGCCCGCGTTCTTCCCACCCGGTAACGGTGCCCTTGCTGTCGACATGGGCAGCCCACATCGAGCCGTGCGGGCCTTCGCGCAGGACGCCGGCGCCGCTTGCGGCGCGGACGATGCGGTAAGGAAGATGTCGGGCCCCGGTCAGATAGCGCCAGGCCGCCGATCCGCGCCATGGCCTCCGTCGTGCGTACCAGCGCTCCGGTATCGACAGGTCAGGCTCCCGCTCGCGGGACACCCGCTGCCAGACCGGCTGGCACGGCACGAACCCGACGAGGTTGGCGACCTCGTTCATGGCTTCAACGAACGGCACCTTCTCAAGATGTTCGACCAGGCGAAAGACATCGCCTTTGCCGTCGCCGAGCGGGTCGAACCAGCCCCTGCCGTCATGGATGACGATGATGATCGAAGCCTCACGGCGGTATTTCATCGCCTTGCGCGTGCTCTCCTTTATGTCCAGGGCGAACCCCGCGCGCTCCAGCACCGCAGCGCAGGGTACCTTGTCCTTCAGCCTTTCAAGTTCCGCTTTTTGCATTTCGCCCGCGCACCTTTGCAGCGCCTCCCTTCTATTTGGTCTTCGCCCAAACAATTGGGCAGGAACAGGAGGCCGCGAAGAGCACGGCGGGCAAGGGCGCATGCAATGCCTTGATGGTGGCGAGTTGCGCCGCGGCGCAGCTTCCCTTGCCGGCCTCGGCGCGCAAGCGGCACGGTGCGCCGCCGTCAGTTTCGCTGACGCTCCTCCTCCGCGACCACTGAACGCACCGCGATGCCCGTTTCCGCAAACGGAGCGATGCGAGCGTAGTCGGGATGGGCAGCGCCTGCGCTGCGCGAGGTCTTGTCCGAAACTTGCAGCATTCGTCGAACCTTGCTGACGCTCGCCCGGGACGTTGCAAACATGATCGCCATGATTTTCGGCGCGTATCGAGCTTTGATGATGCCTTGGCGTTGGCCCGGCAGATCGAGAAAGCCATGAACGCCGGCAGCTAGCGGGCCGGCCAGAGGGGCCTGCGATCCAATGCCAAATCAATCACCGCCTGCTCGACAAGCTGGCAGTGCAGTCTTGGTCGGTCCAAAGCAAACTGAAGTCACTAGCTATGATTTTCGCGCCAAGATCGCCACCCCATATGCCTCCTGAGCGCGAGAGCCGGTCCCCAGATCATCCACCTTCGAGTTGGAAATTCGCTTTCGGCGGCGGCGCGCCGCGATAAGCGCGTTGGTTCCGCGGTACGTGCGACCCTGGCTCTTTGGAAGGAGAGCAAGGCCTTTACTCCTCTCCTTCCGTCATCAACCAGTCGCTGAAAAACCCGGCCCTTCCGGGCCTCTTCTCGGGAGAGCCCACAGGTCTCCTGACCAATGTGAAAAGGGCGTACAAAGTGGAGGCACCGAAATGTCCGTAAGCGCAAACAAGTCAGTTCGGTGCTGGAGCAGGTTCGTGGCCCTGAGACCGGTTCAACAGGGCGGCCGAAGGAGCATCAGCATAGCGCCGCCGAAAGGCGGGATGCGGGACCGACAGCCCCCGGCGAAGGGCGCCATATACCTCAGATGTGTGTCGCGGCTGCCTATTGCAGACGCTTGGTGACAGCTTGGCCAATGTTGCGGTGGGGCATTCCGGACGGTCGGGTTTGGTTCGCAGCAATCAGAAGGCAGACGTTCAGCTCGGCCTGAGGCTGCGAATTGTATGAAGCATCGCCAACGGGTCGCAACGGATCTTCGGCGTCGCGCCCAAATTGATGCCGGTCACATGCTTTCGAGAAGGCTTTGAAGGAACGCAAGGCTGCGTGATTGCTTAAGGCAGCCGAGACCGAAGGTCGTGCGTAGTCTCGGGAAGCAAGCGCCCACCTCTCCCACTTGGCGGACCGCTTTTGTCCGCCCGACCGCATCGGAATGACATCGCTGGTTTGGAGGTCTCTCAGCCTGTCCGTAATAGATTGCAGAGTGGTGGGCAATCGTTAGGACGCAAGGGCTCACCTCGCTAAGCATCGCCGCTCACTCGGCCCGCGATGGCGAACGCCTGCAGGTTTTGACCTTTCCGTGGTCTTGGTCGGCGTTGGCGATAATCGAGTAGAACGCCGCGCGGGCGATGTCTTTCTTTGACGCGTCCGGGTGTTCCTTCCTTGCCGCCTCAACAGTTGTTTCGGCGTCATATCTGGCGTCACAATCCGCATCAGAGTGTCGCTGATCGTCTGTAGTTCGGTTGCATCCATTGGAAACTCCGTCCCCTGGCTCCCCACTAACAGCTCTAAGAGAGCGCCTTTGTTAGCTGAAACTAATTCACGTCTCGACGGCAAGCCAGTCAGCCCGAGTTCCGGCCGTGTCGGCTGTCTCATAAGGCGCTTCGCTGCAACGGCGTCAGCCAACCGGTCGGCCAGTGCCGCTCGGAAACGTGGAAGCCATACCGACGGTTCAGTCTTCCTTTAAATCTTCGGCTTCCTCCTTGAGCTTGGTCCAGTCGGCACCATGCTTTCGCAGCAAAGCGCGCGCCTGTTTCGGCGTGACGTCCGCAATTTCCGCCAGGTGCTCTACCTCGAGTTCTTGCCCTTTAACCACGCGGCTCGCCTTCTTCTTTTCTTCTTCTTCGGTAGCCATTTACCCATGTCCTTCTCTCGCATCATCGGATGAACGAGGACTGACCGGTGTGGTTCCGGCTCGCGTATTGTCGCCTGCCGGCTTGGGAGCCCGGCCAGAGTTGGCCGAGACGAGCGGTTGTTTGTGACAGCTCAATGACGCACGATGCAGAGTGGGACCCGTTCGATTGTCGTGAAGTTGCGCGGCGCCAAGGACATCATGCAGGAAACGGAACTGAAGCTCGAGCTTTCGCGGTCGGGTGCGGGATCGCTCCTCAAGAAAAATCCGTTCGGATCCTCGCCCACCGTTCTCCAGCAGAGATCAAGCTATTTCGATACCGCCGAATGGGACCTGTCCAAGCGCGGCCTATCGCTCCGAATTCGGCAATCGGGAAATGAGAGGATACAAACCGTCAAAACCGGCGATAGAAGCGCGGCCGGATCGTTCACACGCAAGGAATACGAGCAACCGGTCGCCGGCGATACGCCGGTACTTGATGATCCAGAGACCCGAGACCTGCTTGCAGAGGCTGGCCCCAGGCTCGCGGCTCTGTTCGAGGTTCATGTCAAACGGCATTCCTGGAACGTGACGGATGGCAACGCCACGATCGAAGTCGCCTTGGATATCGGCAAGGTCGTTGCAGCCGATCGCGAGGCGCCGCTCTTCGAGATCGAGTTGGAAAAGAAGGCAGGCTCGCCGAGAGCGCTGTTTGCATTAGCCCGGAAAATCGACGTGATCGCGCCGGCGCATCTCGGGGTGCTGAGCAAAGCTGAACGAGGCTACCGTCTGCTTGACTCGGCGCCCAGTGCCGTGAAATCGGTCGCGACCCCACTGACCTCTGACATAAGTGCGACAACGGCGTTCGCCCGCATCGCAGCAGCCTGTCTCAAACAGTTTCGGCTGAACGAAATGGCGTTGGGCTGGTCCTGCGATGCCAACGCCCTGCACCAGGCTCGTGTGTCGCTGCGACGACTGCGCTCCTTGTGTTCGATCTGCAAGTCCCTGTTCGACGACCGCCGTTTCGACCACCTGCGAGAAGAATTGAAATGGCTCGCGTCGGAACTTGGCGATGCACGCAACATCGACGTGATGATCGACCGCGCTTCGAGCGACCCTCTCTCTCGTCGTCTTCAAGAAGCGCGCGGCGAAGCCTATGCGGCGGTCAAAGCATCGTTCTCCTCAACGCGCGCCCGGTCTTTGATGATCGATATCACCGAATGGATTTCCATCGGGGAGTGGCGAACCCCATCATGCGAAAAGTTGCATGAGCAGTCGTCGAGGGATTTCGCGTCGGATGTATTTGATAAACTTTGGAAAAAGGTGGCAAAGGGCGGCAGCAATCTCATCGATGCCGACGACGAGACCCGCCATAAAGTGCGGATCGCCGCAAAGAAACTGCGCTACGCGGCGGAGTTCTTCGAGCCGCTTTACAACAGCAAGACGGAAGCTAAACGCCATCGACGGTTCATTGAGGCGATGAAGGGCCTGCAGGATCAACTGGGCAGCCTCAACGATATCGCCACCGCCCCCGATATGCTTGCAGCGCTGGAGCTTTCGGACCTGGATGGTGCGAAAGATCTCTTCAGCGCCGACGAGAAGTCCAAGCTTCTGAAGCACGCCGCGGAAGCGCACGATGCCTTTGTCAACACCAAGCGCTTCTGGCGTTGAGACAGCATGCAGAAAGCGCGGCAAAGCTCCAGCACAGCCGCGCCCGCCGCTAGGCATGGCGGAACCTGCCTCATGAAACCTTCATAGACGCTCTCTAACGTGTCTGGCGTAGGGGGAATGTTGCGTGGATGAACATAGACCGCACAGGCCGGTCTACCGCCTGCAGCGCCTTGATGGCGATCGGGTGGTTACCATCGTCACCTTCCACTCGGCTGCAGAAGCGCTGATGCTGCTACTGAACCTGCCAAACGGCTACCGATTGACCCTCGATAACCGCGAAGTGTCGCCCTTGTCAGGTCGTCATGAAGATGCCGCAGATTAGCTGGGCCGAACGTTTGATTGGTCGGCGCCTCAGGTCGATTCGACTGCTAAGAAAGACCTTCCGCCCGGTTTCAACCGGTCTTCTTTCTAGTCCTAGCCGATAGCCTAGCTTTCAACCAGTGCAAGCTTGGACCGGATAGTCCCAATCGCATTCACGATGGCATCGGCGGCGTGAAGGTCGAGCGCGATATCCAAGATACCTTCGGCCGTCTGTATCGATAGGATGCCGAGGTTGCCTTTGTCATCCTCCACGGCGCCGACGTGGATTTCGGTTGGCACCAAAGGCTTCGCTTTGTCCGTCCGCTTCATCGTTCACCCGTGTCAAGAGAAAACGACAATTCCCCAAATAGGTCGAAGGTTCAAGCGGGCTTAGGTCTCACTACAGCCACAAGCCTGCGGGGCTTCTATACTCCGTGAACGGCAATTCCGTATATCCGGGCGCCGCCAAGCGCCCGGGCTTCCGTCGGAGTAACGCGAATTTCATTTCTTACCAGAAGCAGCCTGTTCGATAAGGTCGGCGACGGCTTTGGGATTGGAGACGTAGATGGCGTGGCTGCCGGGCACTTCCATTGTCGTCGCCTTGGCGCGGCCGGCCATCTGGCGCTGCGCCGGCGGCGGGATCATGTGGTCGTCGGTGGCAACGAGGTACCATGACGGCTTCACCTTCCAGGCCGGCTTGGTGACCTTGCCTTCAAGCGCGGCTACCCCCCACGGCACCTGCGAGTCGGCCATGAAGGAGGCGAGCTCGGGATCGACGTCGGCGGCGAATGAAGCGGCGAACTTCGCCTTGTCCAGCATCAGGAAGCCGTCGACAGGCGGAAGGATCGGCGGCACCGCGGCGCCGGCAGGCGGGTTGGCGATCAGGCTCGACACCGACTCGCCGGCATTGGCGGCGAAAGCGGCGATGTAGACGACGCTCTTCACTTTGGGATCGGTGCCGGCTTCCGAGACCACGACGCCGCCATAGGAATGGCCGACCAGGATGACGTCGCCCTTGGCGGCGGCGATGGCGCGCTTGGTGACAGCCACGTCGTCGGCGAGCGATGTGGTCGGGTTCTGGACGATAGTGACGTCGTAACCGTCCTTCTTGAGGATCTTGTAGACGCCGTCCCAGCCGGAACCGTCGACGAAGCCGCCATGGACGAGGACGACGGATTTCGCAGGCTGGGCATTTGCCGTTCCGGCGGCGGCGACGCTGAGGGTGAGAGCGGCGGAAGCGATGATTGCAGCGGTAGACATTCGAGTTCTCCTTTTCAAAAGCGTTTGTTTGCGTTGCTTGCAGGAGAACTATGCGACGGAGCGGCCGGGCCCGCTTTCAGGCGGCCTTCAGGACCTCTTGATTTTCCCTTGAGATCGCTTTGATTTTGCGCCCAATAGCCGGCTAGACTACCGCAGTAGCCGTTTTCCGGCGGGTGGAGCACGCATTGCCATATCATTTCGAGGATTTCGTCCTGGACGGGGACAGGCGCGAGCTGCGCCGCCGCAACGACCTGATCCCCGTCGAGCCGCAGGTGTTCGACCTTTTGCAGTACCTCATCCGTAACCGCGACCGGGTGGTGAGCAAGGACGACTTGGTCGACGCCGTATGGCAGGGGCGCATCGTCTCCGACGCCACCTTGGCCAGCCGCGTCAACGCCGCCCGCGGCGCGCTCAGCGACAATGGCGAGGATCAGCGGCTGATCCGCACCATCCTGCGCCGGGGCCTGCGCTTCGTCGGTGCGGTGCGCGAGGACGGCGGCGTGCAGGGCACCCCCGCGGCGCAGCAAGCGGCCCCCTGCCCCGAAATTCCCGCCCGGCCCTCCATCGCCGTGCTGCCCTTCCAGAACATGAGCGGTGATCCGGAGCAGGATTATTTCGCCGATGGCATGGTGGAGGACATCATCACCGGCCTGTCACGCATCCGCTGGCTGTTCGTCATCGCGCGGAACTCGAGCTTCACCTACAAGGGCCGCGCGGTGGATGTGAAGCAGGTCGGGCGGGAGCTTGGCGTGCGCTATGTGCTGGAAGGTTCGGTGCGCAAGGTGGGCAGCCGCGTGCGCATCACCGGCCAGTTGATCGAGGCCGAGGACGGCAGCCATCTTTGGGCCGAGCGCTACGATCGCGATCTCACAGATGTGTTCGCGCTGCAGGATGAGATCACCGTCGCCGTGGTGGCGGCGATCGAGCCCAACCTGCGTCGCGTCGAGATCGAGCGCGTCAGGCGCAAGCGCCCCGACAGCCTCGACGCCTATGACCTTCTGCTGCGGGCGCTCCCCGACGTCTATACCTTCATGCCCCAGGGCGCGGCCAAGGGGCTGCCACTGCTCGACCAGGCCCTCGCCATAGAGCCGACATACGCGCTGGCGCATGGCTTCTCTGCCTGGGCGCACCAGACGCTTTTCATCCGCGGCGGCTTGAGGCCCGAGCATCGCGACAAGGCGGCCCGCCATGCCCACGCGGCGATCGAGCACGGCTCGGGCGACGCGATGGCGCTGGCCCTGGCCGGCTTCACCATCGGCCTGGTCGAGCACGACCGCGGCCTCGCCGACGAGGCATTTGCGGCCGCGCTTTCGCTCAGCGCCTCCTGCGCCTTCGTCTATGCTTTCGGCTGCGTGCCGGTGGCATATGGCAGCGACGCAGCGCGCGCCATCGACTGGTGCGAAAAAGCGATGCGGCTCAGCCCAATGGACGCCATGAGTTGCGTGCCGCAAGGCATTATCGGCTTTGGCAATTTCCTGGCCGGCCGACATGAACAGGCGGTCGCGGCCGGCCGCCGAGCGGTCGAGATGAATCCGGGCTTCAGCATTCTGCATGGCTGGCTGGCGGCGCCGCTGGCGCGGCTTGGGCGGATCGACGAGGCAAAGGCCTCGGCCAAGCGGCTGATGACGCTGGACCCGCATTTCACCATCGGCGGTTGGTCGAAAGCGGTAGGGCTAGCGCCACAGATCATCGATGACGTCACTGGCGCGATGAGGACGGCGGGGCTGCCAAACTAGCCGGGACGTTGAGATCGCGCTCCCTCTCAACTTCTGAAGTGTCCCGCTGTAGCCGGATTTATACGGCCAGTTCGTCACATTTGATGCTGCATGCAGGAATGCCGTCGCTGAGCAAAGCAAGACATGCTCCTGTAACGAGCATTTTAGCCCAATTCTCTGCCCGCCCTGCGTTCGGTCAGCTTTGTTGGCTCGCCTAGATTCCATAGATTGGCTCTGCGCCAGGCGCGGCGCGACCTGTCAGGCGCGGATGATGCTCAACGGCGGGCCGAGAACTCGCCACAGGTGTCGCTCGGGATTTGATTAGCACCGGTAGGTAGCCGTCCCTCGCGCAAAAAATGTTGCTTGCCGCTGGTAGGCCTACTCCCACCTTGTGGTACCGATGACCGCGGCAGAGGCGTAGCAAAACGCGCGATCACGCGGACTTGCGGCTCGCCTTTGCTCTGGGCTGTCCCTTGATGCCTTCCTTCTCCAGACTCTTGCGAAGCACAGAAGCGAGATCGACGACATTCTCTTGTGGCCGAGGCTCGGGCTTTGGCGGCTTTTTACCCTTGCGCTTGGCATCGATCATGGCAATCAGTGCGTCTTCGTAAGTGTCCTTAAACTTCGACGGGTCGAATTTGGTTACCTTCTTGTCGATCAGCAGCTCGGCGAGCTCAAGCAGATCCTTGTCGTATTTCGGGCTTTCCAGCTCATCGAAAACGCTGCGCTCGGAAACCATCTCATCGTGGGTCCGCAGCCCTGTCAACAGCATGCCCTTGCCGAATGGCTGGATCACCACTTCCCGCCCACGCTGATAAAGCACGACGCATGACCTGGCCGCGACCCGTTGTTTCGCCATCGCGTCGCGCAGCACCGAGAATGCTTCCAATGCGGCGCCGTCCGCCGGAACGACATAATAGTTTTTTTCCAGATAGCGCGTGTCGATGTCGTCGACATCGACAAACGCCTCCACCTCGAGCGTGTGCTGCGAAGTCAGCTTCAGCTTCTTGATCTCGTCGGGCTCGATTTCGATGAAATCGCCCTTCTCAGCTTCATAACCTTTGATCTGATCTTCCGACGGAACGACGTCATCGGTCCCTTCATCCACGTAGGCACTCTTGACAGGCAGACCGTCCTGCCGATTGAGGATTTTGAAGTGGACCTTTCCGGCCTCACTCGTCGCCCCTACGAGCTTGACGCCGCAGGAAACCGACCCGACCTTCAGGAAACCCTTCCAAACTGCGCGTGGGGCCATCTTCCATCCTATTGCCGTTCTGATCATCAGGAAACATTTGGCGGCCAGCGGGGTTCCAGCTGGCTCGCTTCTTCTCGAAAATCCCTGACGCAGGCGTGGCGAAGCTCGAAGCGGCCGGACGCAAGCGCAAAGCGCTGGCTGTAGGTGCCGGACACGGATTCGCCACTTACGGCACGGTTGAACGAGCGGCCCGATTGGGTCGCGATCCTGCGCCCGACATGAGCGCTTGCCGGCGCTCGGTTCTTTCCAATTCCTGTTTAACGGCCGGTCAGAACGAAGCACGGTTTACCTCAGTCCAAGCGCTGATCGACCGCGTCCGAGGCTGACCATCGGTTTCAAACACGTTCGTCGACCCAACCTTTGATGTCAGCCATGACGATCTCCTTATCCCGGTCATTGAGGAGGTCATGGAAATGGCCGTCATACAGCTTCAGCGTCCTGTCGACGGCGCAGGCGGTGTCATAGAATATCTGGCCCGCTCACGACATCGCGCACAAACGCCGAAGCGATGCTGGTGTAGGCACATCAGCACAAACCCCGCGGGCTTTTTGCCAGCGCGTTCGCTTTAGGCAAGCGAGCGTCGACTACTACGTCGCGCGAGCTCACCGCCTTGGCCGTGGGCGTCGTGCAAGGCGCCCCTTGCCATATCGCCATCCGTCCGGAGCGGCTGAGCCTCGCCTCAGGAACTGCCGGCGGCAACGCCCTGCCCGCCACGGTCGACGGGCGCATTTATCTCGGCGACCACCTGCGCCTACTGGCAAGGCTCAGCAGCGACCAGGTGCTGACCGTCAAGGTCGGCCCCAAAGCCACGATGGCGAATGGCGAGACCGTGACGGTCTCCTGCGCGCCCAACGATTGCCGTGCCTTTCCGGCCGAAGCCGGATCGGGCGGTGCCATTCCAAAACAGGGGAAAACGACATGAAATATGTGAGGAAACATCTTATCGCGCTCGCGGCCGCCACGGCTTGCATGACGTTTGGCCATGCAGCCCCAGCGTCACTTCACTCGGGATCAACCCAACTGCTTCAACACTTCGGGGTCCACCGGCAGCTTGCGCATCCGCTTTCCCGTGGCTGCGAAGATCGCGTTGGTCACAGCCGGCACGATGCAAGACGTGCCGGCCTCACCCATGCCGCCTGGGGCCTCCGAGCTTGGGACGAGGTGAACTTCGACGGAAGGTGCCTCATCGATACGCAACATCTTGTAAGTATCGAAATTGGTCTGCTCGACACGGCCATCCGTCACGGTAATCTCTCCGTGCAGCGCCGCGGTGATACCGAACATGACTGCGCCTTGTATCTGTGCCTCGACGGTATTGGGGTTCACGACGATCCCGCAATCGACGGCGCAGACGACTCGCCGGACGCGAACCTTGCCGTCCTCCGCCACTTCGACCTCGGCAACATGCGCCATGTAGCTGGCGAAGGTATTCTGGATCGAGACGCCGCGTCCCACCCGCGGTGGCAGCTTCTCGCCCCAGCCCGCCTTCTTGGCGGCAAGCTCCAGTACGGCCTTGGCGCGTGGCGTCTTATCGAGCAGCGCCAGACGATACGCCACCGGATCCTGCTTGGCCGCCGCCGCGAGTTCATCCATGAAACTCTCGGTGACAAAGACATTGTGCGATGGCCCGACACTGCGCCAGAAGGCGGTTGGAATGCCTGGCGGCTCGACGCGTACATATTCGACATGCAGGTTTGGCAGATCATAGACCAAGCCGATGGCGCCTTCAGTCGTGTCCGGATCAAGGCCGTTGTTGAAGCCCGGCGGCAGCCATCGCGCGATGATGGAGGACCCGGCAAAGCGATTGTTCCAGGCGACTGGCATGCCTTTGGCGTCGAGCCCCGCGGACAACCTGTCATGGAACATGGGGCGGTACATGTCGTGCTGGATATCTTCCTCGCGCGTCCACACGACCTTGACCGGACCGTCGACCTGCCTAGCGATCTCGACGGTACGGACCACACCATCAACCTCGAGCCGGCGTCCAAAACCGCCGCCGATAAGGTGGTTGTGCACCACCACCTGCTCCGGCTGCATGCCCAGCACTTTCGCCGCGGCGGTCTGAGCGCGCGCGATCGTCTGATTTCCAACCCAGATCTCACACCCACCCTTGCGCACATGGGCTGTGCAGTTCATTGGTTCCATCGTCGCATGCGCGAGGAACGGAACGTGATAGGTCGCCTCGACCTTAATAGCCGCGCCGGCCATCGCCCGGTCTACATTGCCAACGGTCTCGGCAACCGCTCCTGGCTTCACGGTCGCCTGCTCGAGCTCCGCGGAGATCACTTCGGTGGTGAGGCCAGCGTGGGGGCCATCATCCCACTCGATCATCAGTGCCTCGAGTCCCTTCTTCGCCGCGCCCATATGATCCGCGACAATCGCGATTGCGTCGTCGAGTTTCACGATCTGGCGCACACCGTTGACGGCCTTCGCCGCAGCATCGTCCACGCTTTTGACACGGCCGCCGAACACCGGCGTCTGCACCAATGTGGCGATTTTCACGCCGGGCGGACGGGCATCGATACCGAAGACCACGGTTCCGTTCACCTTCGCGGAGAGGTCGAGTCGCTTGGCCGGCGTGCCGATCAGCTTGAAATCCTGCGGCTGCTTGAGCAAAACATCTCCCGGAACCGGCATGCGTGCCGCTTCGGCGGCGAGCTCGCCATAGCCAAGGTGTCGGCCGGTCATGGCATGGATCACCTCGCCGCGCTGCGCATGGCAGGTCGCCGGGTCGACATTCCAGCGCGCTGCTGCGGCTGAAACGAGCATCGTCCGCGCGGCCGCACCGGCCTGGCGCATCGGCTTCCATGCCCCCCGGATCGCGTTCGAATTACCCGTTGCCTGCACGCCAAGCAGTGGATTGGCATAGAGCTTCTCATTGGGTGGAGCATGTTCCAGCTTCACCTGGTCGAGGTCCACCTCCAGTTCCTCGGCGATCAGCATCGGGATCGAGGTGTACGTGCCCTGCCCCATCTCGACATAGGGCATCGTCAGCACGATCTGTCCGTCTGTCTCGATGCGGATGAAGGCGTTGGGGATGAACCCCTCGTTACCGGCATTGGCTGCCGGCAAGGTGAAACCAAGTATCAGGCCGCCGCCCGCTGCCGCTGCAGCCTGCAGGAAGCTGCGACGAGAAAGAGTGTTCATCGAAGCCGGGTCGGAGGCCCGGGACCTGTCGCGATTTACGATCATGATTGCCTCCCCTTCAGCTCGCAGCGGCCTGCTTGATCGCCTCGCGGATGCGCGCATAGGTCCCGCAGCGGCAGATGTTGCCCGACATCGCGTCGTTGATGTCGGTATCCGTCGGATGGGAATTGCTTGCCAGCAACGCCGTGGCGGACATGATCTGGCCCGACTGGCAGTATCCGCATTGTGGGACTTCCCGGTCGAGCCAGGCCTTCTGGATCGCGGCGCCGGCATCGGTCGCGCCGATCGCTTCGATCGTGGTGACCTGGGACTGGCCAATGCTGTCGATCGGGGTGACGCAGGAGCGAATGGCCTGCCCGTCCAGATGCACGGTGCAGGCACCGCACAGCGCCATGCCGCAGCCGAATTTTGTGCCGGTCATGCCCAATACATCGCGCAGCACCCAGAGAAGCGGCGTGTCGTCATCAACATCCACGCTATGTGTCTGACCGTTGACATTAATGGTGAAGGCCATGGAGTTCTCTCCCTCGCAACCGGGTGGCGATCCCCAAGGTTACGGCCCGGCGGCAGGGAGTCGATTGTACGTTAGTGTCGCCGGTACTTTGGAATAATTGAAGCGCCGTCCGATATCCGCGAAATACCGGATAAGGCTCAGCCGCAATGAGGCCGGGTCTGTACTGAATTATCCGCCGCGGCATCGAATACATCATTCCGCCTGGCGGTCACATGCGATCAGGAGACATCAGTGAGACAGCCAATTGCCATCTTGGCGGGCGCCATCGCGTTTGCTTGCGCTCCGCCAGCTTCAGCAGAAGACATCGATGCGTGAAAAACCGTTTTCAAGAAATGCACGGCTTGCCACGCGGGTGATACAACCACGAACAAGGTCGGGCCATATCTTGGCACGTGATCGGCCGCCCGGGCGGCACGGTCGATGGTTTTAAATACTCGAAGGCAATGGCCGGGGGCGGAGCGGCGGGTCTGGTGTGGGATGAAGTGACGCTCGCCGAATATTTGGCGGCCCCCAAAACCAAGGTTCCCGGAACGACGATGACATTTGCCGGGCTGAAAGCCGGACGACGTCCAAACAGTCATCGCCTATCTCAAATCCCTGTCGAAGTAGTTGGTGGGGTGAGATCAATCCAAAGGTGTTGCCGATGCCAACGTGCTATAAATAGATTGTCGTTGCTCCCGCGCATCTGACAGCGCATCAGAACAAAATCGCTAGCAATCCCGAACTTAGAGGAGAGACGGCATGACGAAAATTCCGAGCCCCGATCCCTTGTTCGAATGTCCAAGACCGTTGTGGAAGCCGCGCAAACCGCCAAATAGCGCTCTTGCATCAAAACTCAGAATAAAAGATCGAGAGGGATGCCGAATGATCGGCATCTTTTCCTAGCGTCCGATACCGAGCCGGGCGGCCATGTTCACCAGGTCGGCAAGGGAGCGGGCCTGCATTTTTCGCATCGCCTGACCTCGGTGCGCCTTTACCGTGATCTCGCTGATGCCGAGTTCGAAGCCGACCTGTTTGTTCATAAGCCCCGAAACCACCAGTGCCATTACTTCCTGCTCGCGATGGCTGAGTGACGCATGACGCTCCCGCAGCGCCATCCCCTCCGATTCCAGCGCGAGCGCGGTCTTGCTGCGATCGAGAGCCTGTTCGACAGCGGCGAGCAGGACCTCGTCGCTGAACGGCTTGGTCAGGAACTCCACGGCACCGGCTTTCATCGCCTTCACGGTCATCGGCACGTCGCCATAGCCGGTGACGAAGATGATCGGCATTTCGGTGCGCTCGACGGAGACTAGCTTCTGCACGTCCAGCCCATTCAGATCGGGAAGATTGACATCCAGGATCAGACAGTTCGGCACCGCCGGACGGGACCAGGCGAGGAATTCCTGTCCGGACTGGCATGTCTTTGCCAGCCAGCCAGCCGACTGGATCAGCAATTCCAGGGACTCACGCACGGAGATGTCATCGTCGACGACGAATACGACAGGTGTTTCATATGACATGGACATACACCTCGCCCCCCACGCTCGATGCAGTCACTAAATACTTGCGGATGGCAATCATCGCTTCACGGCAGCTCATGACAAGACCTCCTCCTGATCAAGCGGCACGAAACGCCGAGTTGAGTGCCTCCTGCAGGGCCGCATCGCTGAAGGGTTTGAACAGGCACGCAACCGCGCCCTGTTCGATCAGGCGCGGCCGCACCGTATCGTCCTTAAGCGCCGTGATGAAGATTGTCGGGATTGACTGACCACGACGCGCCAGTTCGCGCTGCAAGTCGGGGCCCGTCATGCCGGGCATGACGACATCGAGGATCAGGCATCTGGTCTCGCTCACACGATCCGACCTCAGAAACTCTTCCGCCGACGAGAACCCATGAGCACGGAACCCGAACTCGCGGAGCAGGTCTGGCAGCGACTCGCGTACCGACTCATCGTCATCGACGACCGACACGAGTGGATGCATGACATTCATAAAATCCTCGCTGCGGCTTGGGCACTGCTGATGACCGGCGCAAAATTTGCTCCGGTCGCTTGGACGGGGATCTCGTCCCCTGAATATTTCGGTATCGAAACGAAGAATGTGGCTCCGGGTCCATTGTTTCCTTCGGCCCATAGACGTCCGCCATGGCTCTCGACGATAGACCGGCTGACCGATAGTCCGATTCCCATGCCCTCGCTCTTGGTGGTGTAGAAGGCTTGAAACAGCTTCTCCGCGCCCAGAGGCCCGAAGCCGATGCCCGCATCCTGCACCGAGAGGCGCACGAGATCGTCGCCGCCGGCCTCGCTACGGATCAGCAATCGCCGCGGGCGATCTTCGACTTCGTTCATTGCATCCACGGCGTTGCGCAAAAGGTTCATGATCACCTGCTGAAGCTGGATCCGGTCGCCGCCGACGGGCTGAAGTCCATCGTCGAGTTCGGTGCGTAAAACCACACGCCGGCGCTGAAAGTCATTCCAGGACAGCGCGATGACTTCACGCACAGCCTCGTTCAGATCCACCGGCTCGATAGTGACGGCTTTCTTGGTGAACAGAGAACGCAGCCGCGCGATCACATCGGCCGCGCGATTGCCGTCGCGGATCGTGCGGCGCGCCGTTTCGCGCGCGCCATCAACATTTGGCGGGTCGGCAGCCAGCATACGAAGGCAGGTGCCGGCATTGGTTATGATGCCCGACAGCGGCTGGTTGACCTCATGCGCGATCGAGGCCGTCAGCGCGCCGAGGCTCATGATGCGGGTTACCTGCGCAAGTTCGGACCGCAGCTTCTCGACTGCTTCTTCAGAGAGCCGGCGTTGCGTGATGTCAAGAACCGCGCCTATATATTCGATCACGCCGTCGTTGCTGTGGCAGCCAGCCCGGTGCGCAATCAGATGCAGATACTTGACCGATTGGTCCGGCAGCACGATCCGATGCTGGTATTCGAAGTCGCGTTCACCGCGTTGAGCCCGCTCCACCATATCGGCCATCATCGGCATGTCTTCGGGATGAACCCGGCTGGCGATTTGATCGAGCGTCACGGCCTTGCCCGGCTCGAACTCGAAGATGCGATAGAGTTGCTCCGACCAGATGATTTCGCCGCTCGTGACATTCCAGGAAAGGTTGCCCACGCGAGCGAGGTGCTGGCCTTCCGCCAGGAACGCTTCACTGCGCCGAAGAGCGTCTTCGGCCCGCTTGCGCTCCGTCATATCGCGCGTGACGCCGAGTTGCACGATTGAGCCGTCACTCTCGCGCAAGGGCGCGGCGTGAGTTTCCATGTGTCGGCGAATGCCTTGCGCGTTGACAAGGTCGAACTCCAGAAAGCCTTTTTGCCCAGAGCAGACCTTTTCGTGGAATTCGCGATACCGCGCCTGATGCTCGGGCGCGACGAAATCGACGAATCTCTGGCCAATTACGGCGTCCACGGAAGGCACACCGGCCATCACGGCACCGGCCGCGTTGGTGCGCAGCACCGTGCCGTCGCGAGCAACCACTTTCACACATTCAGGCGTCGTTTCGACGATCGCGCGGAAGCCGTCCTCGCTGCGTTTGCGGTCATCTATTTCGGTATTGACGCCGTACCATTTGATGATGTTGCCGTTCTCATCGCGCATGGGGTTGGTGCGGAACATGAACCAGCGATACTGCCCGTCATGGCGGCGTACGCGTCCCTCCGTCTCGCCAGCCCTGCCGGCGGCAAGCATGACGTCCCAGTCGGCGAGGATTTTGGGCAGATCGTCCGGGTGAAAAGCCTCTGTCCACCCCCAACCCTGGACTTGCTCGAGGGTGCGCCCGACATACTCAAGATATTGCTCGTTATAGAAGTCGATCAAACCGTCGGGTGTCGCCGTCCATGCAAGCGCTGGAATCGTATTGATCGTGTTGAGGAGATTGCGCTCGCTCGTCGCGAGAGCCTGCTCGGCACGCTTTCTATCTTCGATATCGTGACTGACGCCATACCAGCGGATCACCCGGCCCTGCTCGTCTCGCATTGGCACCCGCCGCCCCAGATGCCAACGATACGTGCCATCCGCCATGCGCGCACGATATTCGCACTCAAACGGCTCTTCCTTGGCCAGACATTCGCGCCATCGATTCTCGGCGAACCCAAGATCATCCGGATGGAAAATTTTCCGCCAATCCACATCAGCGGGGAAGCCGCTAAGTTCGATCGCCTGTCTATTGGCGGAAACACGGATGCCGTCGGCATCGTAGATGCCGACTCTGGCGGGAATGCTGTCGAGGATCAGCCGTGATTCGCGCTCGCTCTCGCGCAACGACGCCTCAGCCCGCTTCCGGTCGTCTATATCTGTCTGCAGGGCGTACCAACAGATAATATGTCCGGAGGGGTCGTGAAGAGGAACGCCTCGACTGTAAAACCATCGATACACCCCATCGAAGCGACGCAAGCGATATTCGATTTCATAGGGCATGCCGGAAGCGATCGCCCTGTTGAATATCTCGGTCACTCCCGGAAGATCGTCGTCATGTATTGTTCTGTTTGTTGCCCATTTCCGTAGCTCTTCCGGAGTCAGGCCGTGATACTCAGCCATTTGCTGGTTTACGACGTCGGTCCTGCCGTCAGGCGTCAGGATGGCCACTAGGCCGGGAATGCCATCGACGATGGCGCGCGCCTGCCGTTCGCTTTCGCGCAGCGCATCCTCAGCTCGTTTGCGGTCCTCGATATCGATCAGCAAATGGAGCCAGCGCAGAATGTTGCCCTGGGGATCCCGCAAAGGCAGGCCATGGACGTTGTACCAGCGATAGATGCCGTCGGCGCGGCGGTGGCGGCTCTCGACATTGTAGGGTCTGCCATTCCGGTGCGCTTCGACCTGTGCCGCGACCGTGCGCTCGAGATCGCCCGGATGGACAACCTCGGAAACCTTCCAGCTTTTTAGTTCCTCCAAGGTCTTGCCGAAGTAATCGAGCGTGGGTTGATTGAGACGCTCGATTTCACCGGACGGAGTCGTCACCGCGACCGGGATCGGAATACTGTCGACGATCGATTGAAAATAAAGATCACGCTCTCGCAATGTCTCCTTGGCTCGCCGCAAATCGTCGATATCGGTGACCACACCACACCATCTGAAGATACGTCCGGCGGCGTCGCGCACCGGATTGCATTGGATGAGGAGCGAGCAATACTGCCCGTCGACCCGTCGCACGCGCGCCTCCATGTCGCCGGGCTCGCCGGAAGCCAGGATCGACTGCCAGCGTTCAAGCAATTTGGGCAGGTTGTCCGGGTCGACCACAGCCCGCCACTCCCAGCCATGGGCTTCGTCCAGCCCGAGACCGGTGTATTCAGACCAGCGTCGGTTGATGAAGTTGATCTTACCGTCAGGTAGCGCTGTCCACGTCATGGCCGGATGTGCGTCCAGGACGCGACCGAGATCGATCTCCATTGTCATCCTTTCCCGTCAAGCCGCAACCATGCGCCAGCCCCCGTCGGACCGTCTATTATGCCTTGGTGTCGGTCTCTCGAAGCCAAGCCAATCCGCAGCCTGCCGATACCATCGTGCAATAGAATTGCGGCGAGCGACAGTCGATCTTCTATGCATCTGACGCGGGTCAATTCGTGGCTGCGAGGCCGGGCGATGTGTCATGGGCGATCAAGAAATTGTCGATTCAAGCGTCACGGCAATCAGACCCACTGAGCGGCCGATTATCGAAACGGAACCAAGTCGAGGAGGTAAGCCGTGAATAACTCAGCGTCTGATCCTCTCTTTCTGGACGACCTTCATGTCGGTCAGCGCTTCACCAGTGCGACCCACACAATTGACGAGGCGCAGATCAAGGCGTTCGCGGCTCAATTCGATCCGCAGCCTTTTCACGCGGACGACCAGGCAGCCAGAAAAACACTTTTCAACGGCCTCGCGGCAAGCGGATGGCACACTGCTGCAATCACGATGCGTCTCAACGTCGAGTCCGGCCTTCCCCTGGCAGGTGGGATCATCGGCGCAGGCGGAGAGATCAACTGGCCTGCGCCGACGCGGCCCGGCGACATATTGCACGTGGAAAGCGAGGTCGCCGAGATCACACCTTCGCGCTCGAAGCCCGATCGAGGCATTGCACTCATTCTGAGCCGCACGATCAATCAGCATGGCGAGGTCGTTCAGATCCTCAAGGCGAAGCTCGTCGTCCCGCGCAGACCCGCGACCTGAGCGCTCGCCGATCCAGCGCGGTCGCGCCGGCGGTTTGCCATCGGCACGCATGCCATCGATTCACCTCAGATCAAGCGGTTCGCCGCCGAATACGATCCGTAGCCGGAGGCCGCGAACGACACTTCTTCCATGGCCTCGCTGCCAGCGGCTGGCAAGCAGGAATCGGCCTTCGCGAGCTCACCCCTCGAAAATCAGAAAACACGTACGACGGATCCGATGGGGCCGCCGAAAATCCATCATACGGTCGATCAGCGCCTCCACCATGTTCGAAAGACGGGCGTGCGTACAGTAGAAATCGGAGCGTGAGGGACGGCACTGTGTCCGAATTCCGGATAATCGCCTGCGATCATGAGCGTCTCAGGAATCCGCCGGTCCAGGCAGCTTGAACTCAGCGGCATGCAGCTTAACGAAGTCGCGCATGTTCGTCGGTGCTTCGCCGGTCAGTTTGCGCAGGGTGTCTGTCATGCGGTCGTAACGCCCCTGCTTAGTAAGCTCAGTCATGGCTGAGAGATGCCTGACGACGAATTCGGGAAGCTGCATATGACGAAGGCTATCGCTCCACCCTGGGAGTGGGACGTCGTAATATCGGATGGGCCTGCCGAGCGCTTCGGAAAAGACACGCGCATAATGTTCCAGATCGGCCGATTCCGGCCCGGTTAGATCGTAGATCTGCCCGATATGCGGAGCGGGATCGTCGAGGATCACCGCCACCGCTCGCGCCACGTCTACCGCAGAGATCGGCGAGGTTTTGCCGCTGCCGAACGGCAGAGCCAACGCATCGGAGGCCCGCACACCGGGAGCGGTGAGTTGAAGAAAAAAGCCCTCGAGGAAGACTGTCGGCCGGATCGTGACAACCGGCAGTCCCGACCACGACAAAGCCTGCTCTGACAGCCAGTGCAGCTTATGCTGCGGGCTGTCGGTAGTCTCACTAATGCTCATCTGCGAGACCGTCATCTGCGACATGTTCACGAAAGCATCGACGCCGTAGTGGCGCGCCACCGCCGCGGTGTTGACCGTGGCTTCCAGGTAGGCCGCGGAGGTAGACATTCCAAAATAGATGCGCCGGCAGCCTTCGATGGCGCGATGCATTGAGGCAAGGTCCGTCAGGTCGCCCACAACGACCTCTGCGCCGATTCGTCGTAGGGCCTCAGCGCGCTCGTCCTCACGCCGAACCATGGCGCGCACCTTGTGCCCCCTTGCGAGCAGGAATTCGGTGAGGTTGCGACCGATGCCACCGACAGCGCCGGCTGCTCCAGTCACGAGAATCGGGCTGTCGTGTTTCGTCGTCATATTGGCTGACCTCGGGCTATATTCAAAAGACGAACTACTGCGATTTCCGCGCCTGGGGTCGAAGTTATTTGTGCGGCGACCTGGCCTTAGCGCTGCGGCAATCCGGCCTAATATTCCCAGAAATCGTCTGGAACAGAGCTTCCCATAGCAGCCCGCATGGCATCCCGAAAAAGTTTCGCAGCGGGCATTGGACGAAAAGCGATTGCGCGATCAACGATACGCCCCTCGTCGTCTTCTTCGATAATATCGAAGCTTTCCAGCTCGTGACCCTGAATTTTTCCCTTCCACCTTAGTAGCGTTCTTCGGTCGTCCAGCTTCCACTCACCCGTATAGGCACCTTCTCGTAGCGTGGTCGACGTTGCGAAGATCTTCGCAACGACCGCACGACCCTTTAGGGCCCGAATTAATACTGGGCTGTGAAAGACCACATTTGCAGCGAGAATTGTTTCGTAGTCAGCCACGGTGGCGTGGCCTGACTCACGAAGTTTTCGAATTGCATGCATGGCGGATGACTCCTTCGATGGTAATGACCCTTCGGTTGCTTCTCGGTGATGTTGGCGGGTCAAGCCGGCATCGCCCGCGCCAGGAAGCCGCGCGTCAGTGACCCCTCCGCACAATGATCTCAAGCGCGAAGTGACCGCTGTCGATCGGGTGGAACTCGATCTGGCAACGCCCGGAATTGGCATCAGCCATTGCTGACTCTCTCGATCACGAGGGCACTTGGGTTCTCACGGCAGAGCATCTAATGGCGAGATCGTGGGCTTTCGTGCCTGACGTTGGATCGCCTCATTGGGCGGTTGCCGCATCCTCAATGACTTTCGCCACGGCGTCAGGATGCGAGATCATAACGACATGCGAGGCGCCTTTGACAACCAAGGTTTCACGAGCATGCACGCGTTCGGCCATCCAGGCATGCAGTTTCGGAGGGATCGCGGTGTCGTGATCGCCGTAGACGAACCATGACGGGATGGTCTTCCAGGCGGGTTCCGTCGCCGCTTCGCCGAATGCGATATCGGTGATGGGCCGCTGCGTCGCCGCCGCCAACTTGGCTTCCGCCTCGGGCAGGTCTGGCGCGAAAGCCTGCTGGAACTTGTCCTGCCGAACATAGAGATCGCTGCCGCCGCCCGGCAGAGGCACCGGCGATGCGAGCGTGTCGGGGCCGAGCAGGCTCCCCGGAAACTTGCTATCGAGGCTACCAGCGCTTTCTCCCGCTTCCGGCGCGAAGGCCGCGACATAAACGAGAGCCTTCACGTTGGCCTGCCCGTTCGCCGCATTGCTGATCACCATGCCGCCGTAGGAATGCCCGACCAACACGACCGGCGCCTTGAAGGTTGCGAGGAGGCTGTGGACGATGTCAGCGTCGCCTTTGACGCTGCGCAGCGGGTTGGCGGCTGCGACGACTGGGTAGCCGTCCTTCTCGAGGATGGCGACCACGCCATACCAACTCGACGAATCTGCAAAGGCACCGTGCACCAGAACGATGGTCGGCTTGGCTGGCTGCGCCGTGGCGGTAGCTCCCGTGAGCATGAGACCGGCAAATGCCAAGGCTGGCGCGAGGATTTTCATCATAGACTCCTTTCTTCGACCTATAGATTCAAACCGAAGCGTCTCGTCGATGCGATAGCGTCGCTGTGATGCTCGTGTGCCCGCCGTGCCACCACTTGGTAGCGAGCGCCGCGCGTCCTCCTGATCTGATTTCCAGTCCAGGGAGATGCCCCGAGCGTGAGCGCGATCTAATCATGAGTTGTTCGCCGGGGCGATTGGACGAAGGTGTCGCCGAGCAATGGCGTCGCTCCCGCCCTTCGCCGGCTACCGCCTTCTATCTGATCAGTTCGACTTCCAGCTTGGCTCGAACCCAATCGCTCCCATGCCGGAACAGATTGCGACGCAGTTGCGCCGGCCGGCGTGCTCACCAGGCCGATCGATCCAAAAGTATTGCCGATACCAACGTCCAATCGATTGCTGCTGCCGCCGCTGCCAATCTCTCACAAAACCAGAGCTATGGAGATGAACATGAACGATACCTTGACAATCAACGAACCTGCGGCCGAGGCCGCGAAAACTCCAAATGTCGACTTGAAGCTGGAAGTCGTCATTATCTCTGTTTCGGACGTGGACCGTGCCAAGCGCTTCTACGCCAGCCTGGGCTGGAGACTCGATGCCGACTTCGCCAATGGCGAGACCTTTAGGGTCGTGCAGTTCACCCCGCCCGGCTCGCCGAGCTCGATTCACTTCGGCAAGGGGTTGACCTCAGCCGCGCCGGGACCGGGGCAGACACTCTATCTCGTCGTGTCCGACATCGAGGCGGCGCGTGCCGCGCTCATCGCTCGCGGCGCCGATGTCAGTGAAGTGTTCCACCGCGCAGCCGTGGGCGGCGCACCGATCAGCGGCCGGGATCCGGAGCGCCGCACCTATAACTCGTTCGCAACGTTCAGCGATCCGGACGGCAACATCTGGTTGCTCCAGGAAATCACCGCACGACTGCCCGGACGCGTGGTCGCAGACGTCACTGCTTTTGGCTCGGTTACTGATCTGGCCGGCGCGATGCGACGTGCATCGATTGCCCATGGAGAGCATGAGAAACGCAACGGCGGCCAGCACGATGAGAACTGGCCGCACTGGTACGCCGAGTACATGGTCGCAGAGCACGCCGGCAAGCCGCTGCCGCTTTAGGCAGTGGTTGTCCGGCGATCCTAATGGGACGGCTTGCCCCGGTCGGAGCACTAACCGTGCCAAGCAAGCGAAATCGCGCCGATCGATCTTCAGTCCGAGAGCACGCATCGAGCCCGATGCGTGCTCTCTTACTGTCCAGACTTGCCCTCCTAAACAGTTGTCCCGACTCATCCGAAAGTATCGCCGATACCTTCGTGCAATGGATTTGTTTCCGCCCACAGCCGATCTCTGTGCTCGTATTCGAACAGTCGGTCTGCACAGGAGGACATCATGTCGGCAAAATTGTTATCACCCACGCGGCGCGAACTGCTCGCTGCCACTGCGGCGGCCGGGGCCATCAGCCTGCTTCCCGGAATGCTGGGCGCCGCAGCCGCTGAAGCATCTATCCGCCCCTTCAGCGTCAACTTCCCGCAGGACCAGCTCGACGACCTGCATCGGCGTGTCGTGGCAACCCGCTGGCCGGACAAGGAGCAAGTGGCGGATACGACACAGGGCGTGCAGCTCGCGACGATGCAGCAGCTTGTGCAGCACTGGGCCAATCACGACTGGCGCAAGGTCGAGGCGCGACTGAACGCGCTGCCGAACTTCATCACCGAAATCGACGGTCTCGACATCCACTTCATCCATGTGCGCTCCAAGCATGAGAATGCGCTGCCCATGGTCGTTACCCACGGCTGGCCCGGCTCGGTCATCGAGCAGCTCAAGATCGTCAGCCCACTGACCGACCCTACCGCGCATGGCGGAACCGAAGCGGATGCCTTCCATCTCGTGATCCCGTCGCTGCCCGGCTACGGCTTCTCCGGAAAGCCGACTGAGCCAGGCTGGATTCCCTCCCGCATCGCCAAGGCCTGGGCGGTGCTTATGCAGCGCCTCGGCTATACGAAGTACGTGGCGCAGGGCGGCGACTGGGGCAATGCCGTCACCGAGAACATGGCCGTACAGCAGCCAGCCGGGTTGCTCGGCATCCACACGAATATGCCGGCTACCGTTCCGGCGGAGATCAATCAGTCGCTCGCCGCGGGCGCGCCTCCCGCTGGTCTCAGCGCCGATGAGGTCAATGCCTGGAACCAGCTCGACTTCTTCAATAAGAACGGCCTCGGCTATGCCATCGAGATGAACAACCGGCCGCAGACGCTCTACGCACTCGTGGATTCACCCGTCGGCCTGGCGGCGTGGATGATGGATCACGACGATCGCAGCCAGAAGATGATCGCCCGCGCCTTTGCTGGGCAGAGCGAGGGTCTGTCGCCTGACGACGTCCTGGACAACGTCACGCTCTACTGGCTGACGAACACCGCGATATCGTCGGCGCGCCTTTACTGGGACAACGCGCAGCATCCGGCGGGTGGCTTCTTCGACCCGCGCGGCATCACGATTCCGGTCGCGGTCACCGCCTATCCGGAGGAGATCTATACGGCGCCGCGGAACTGGGCGGAGAAGGCATATCCCAAGCTGATACACTACAACAAGGCACCGAAGGGCGGCCACTTCGCCGCCTGGGAACAGCCCGAATTCTTCGTTGAGGAGATGCGGGCGGCGTTCAGGCCGCTGCGCCAACAGATCTGAGGCGACAGGGCGGCCTCCCACCGCCCTCTGCCGCTGGCGCGGCCGGGTCTCCCCTTGCCCGGCCGCGCATCCCACACGTCGGCAATGCTGGCGCAAACCTTAAGCGGAGAAGAACGATGTCGACGACTTCCACAGGGATCGCAGTGGTCACCGGCGCCTCCTCAGGTATTGGCGCGATCTATGCTGACCGGCTGGCGCATCGCGGCTATGACCTCGTATTGGTTGCGCGCAGCCAAAAGAAGCTCGACGAAGTGGCAGGGCGCGTCGCCGGCGCGACCGGCCGCATCGTTCGCGTCATGGCGGCTGACCTCAACGACAAGGCAGATTTGAAGCGGGTGGAAACGCTGCTCGCCAGCGAGCCTGAGATTGCCATGCTGGTCAACAACGCCGGCGTCGGTTCGGTCGCACCGTTGGTCGAGGCCGATGTCGACGCGATGGAACAGATGATCGCGCTCAACGTGACCGCGCTTACGCGCCTGACCTACGCGGCAGCACCATCCTTCGTGTCGCGTGGCGGAGGGGCGATCGTCAACGTTGCGTCGATCGTTGCCATCCGACCAGAGTCCCTCAACGGCGTCTATGGCGGCACGAAAGCCTTCGTGCTGGCGTTCAGCCTGTCGCTGGTCAAGGAACTGGCCGCCAGCAATGTGCGCGTCCAAGCCGTACTGCCGGGCGCGACGGCTACCGATTTTTGGGACTTATCCGGCAGGCCGATCGAAAACCTTCCAAGCGCGATCGTCATGTCGGCCGAGGACATGGTCGATGCTGCGCTTGCGGGCTTCGACCAGGGCGAGTTGGTCACCATTCCTGCACTGCCCGATGCCGCCGACTGGCATGCCTACGAAGCAGCACGGCAGAAACTCATGCCCAATCTGTCGCATCGCATTCCTGCAGCGCGCTACCGCGTTGCAGCAACTGCCTGACGCAGGCCCGGCGAAGCGCCGGGCAAGTCTAGATCACACCGGCGACCGCCTGCTTCCCTAAAGCCTCGACCAAGATCTGAAAGGAACGACAATGTCACAGACGGCAAAGGACCTGCAGAGCGAGAAGCTTCTGTATACGAGCCATGTTCACACACAGGGCGGCCGCGATCATGGCATCGCCCGCAGCAATGACGGTCAGCTTGAGGTTAAATTCTCGCCGCCAGGCTCCGGACGGCCTGGAACCAATCCCGAACAGATGCTCGCTGCCGGCTGGTCGGCCTGCTTCGAGGGCGCGCTCGACATCGTCGCACGCAAGCGCCGGATCACGGTTGCCGAGGACCCGACCATCGATGCCGAAGTGGACCTGAACTACGGCGCCGACGGCTTCTTCCTGCGGGCGCGCCTCAACGTCAGCCTTCCCGGCATCGAGCGGCATACCGCCCAGACCATCATCGACGAGGCACACAAGATCTGCCCCTACTCCAAGGCTCTGAGCAGAAGCATCGACGTCACCGTCAGCCTCATCTGAGCCCGGCCACTGCATTGTTGGCCGGCGCAAAAGACGCGCTGGTTCCCTGGGCATCCCAGCATCCGCGAACACGAGGCATTTGCCATGAACACGAACACCGTTTCTGAAACCATCGATCCCCGCCGTCGCCAACTGATCGGCGCAGCAGCAATGGGGCTGGCGGCGGCGGAATTCGCAATGGTACGGCCGGCGTGGGCAGCCTCCGGCACGACAAGTCCGGCGAAGGTGACCGCTATGGCGACAATACCCGACGGATTCGCGGGCATGAAGCAGATCAATGCCGGCGTCCTGAACATCGGCTATGCGGACCTCGGCCCGTCCGACGGGTTGCCCGTCATCCTGTTGCATGGCTGGCCCTATGACATCCATACCTATGCCGATGTCGCGCCGATCCTGGCGTCAAAAGGCCACCGAGTCATCGTCCCGCATTTGCGCGGCTACGGCAGCACGCGCTTCCTGTCGAGCGATGCGCCACGCAACGGCCAGCAGTCCGCGATCGCTTCCGACGTGGTGGCGCTGATGGATGCCCTGGCGATCGACAACGCGATCCTCGGTGGCTGCGATTGGGGTGCCCGCACCGCCAACATCGTCGCCGCACTTTGGCCGGAGCGCTGCAAGGCGATGGTCTCGGTGAGCGGCTATCTTATCGGCAACCAGCAACTCGGCATGGTGCCGCTGCCACCCAAGGCAGAGCTGCAATGGTGGTATCAATACTACTTCGCAACCGAGCGCGGCCGCGCCGGTTACGAGAAATACCGGCGCGATTTCGCGCGGCTGATCTGGCAGACGGCTTCGCCGCAGTGGAACTTCGATGACGCTACTTTCGAACGCAGCGCGGCGGCCTTCAACAATCCTGACCACGTCGCGATCGTGACACACAATTACCGCTGGCGGCTCGGTCTCGCTGAAGGCGAGACTCAGTATGACGCGCTAGAGCAGCGGCTCGCGCAGGCGCCCGTCATCACCGTGCCCACGATCACGCTCGAGGGTGACGCGAACGGCGCACCGCACCCCGAACCGGGCGTATACGCAAAGATGTTCTCGGGTGGCTACGAGCACCGGTCTATCGCCGGCGGCATCGGCCACAACCTGCCCCAGGAAGCGCCGCAGGCATTTGCCCAGGCAGTCATCGACGTCGAGGGCCTCTGATGCCAACAAAGGGCATGTGGTTCCGCTTTCGGTGTGGCGCCTTGTCACGACCCCAGCGCGCCAGGCGCGAAACAGATAGGACCCCCCCGGGGGGAAGCCATGAATGATCTCTTGCAAAATGTCCTGGAGGCGCATGGCTCGCTCGCTGTAACGCATTCAGCACCGTCCGCGCGCAGGTCGTGACCGGTGGAGGCCTTTGGGCCTCAAGGGCCTAATCCAGGACGCAGGGCCAAGGCAGATGACTGTATCGCTGCGGGAAGAGTTTGCTTCCGTCACGCCCTTCGGGTGGACGTGGCAGGCTCCTTCCCGGCCGCGCAGTATGTGGACCAGATCGTTGAGGCCCAGGGTATGAAGATGCCCACCATAAGGCGGGCCTACCTCCGCGGTCCGGATATGCGGCCAGTGCGCGACCTGCTGATGGTCGCTATCGACCTGGGCGGCTTCTCCTTTTCCGAGCGCATGTTGCCCACAAATGCGCTGCGGTTTTGCGACGACGATAGGCGCAAAACCAACTCACGCCGCTCTCATCGAGATATCCAGACCGTCATGCCTGGTTCGAGTCCGCTCGCATCGCCTTGCGGGTCGAGACGCAGCCGCAGCGTGTTGCGGTCGTGGTCGCCGACCGCGCGCTCGGCCTGCCAAGTCGCGAACGCGCCGAGCGGCCGCAGCTCGGTGACCACGGCCGGCATCGTCCCGGATTCGCCGGCCCGAGCCACCTGGACCGCCGTCCCGACCGTGAGACCCAGCAGCAGATCCTCGCGCGCGTTGAACGACAGCCACTGCTTGCCGGTCGCCGCGATGGCAAGCACGGGTTGCCCGGCGCGCACGTTCTCGCCGATCCCGGCGACGACCACGCTCACGACACCATCAACGGGAGAACGCAAGACGGTCTTGTCCAACCGCCGCTCGAACATCGCGAGCTCGGCCGCCGCCGACTGTACCTGTGCGTCAGCGATGGCCAGCTCCTCATTCGTCGCTCCAGAGACCGCCGCCGCGTGGTCGGCCTCCGCTTCGGCGACGTCGGCCCGCGCTGCAGAGACATCCTCGGTAGCCTGGTCGAGCGTCTGCAGCGAGGCGAAGTCGCCCTGCGTCAATCTGGATGCCCGTAGAAGCTGCGCTTCCATATAGACCAACTTCGATTTTGCCTTGCCGATCTTGGCCGCAAGGGCATCGATCTGTTCGGCCCGCACGCCGGCATAGATATGATCGCGGGAGGCGTTCGCGGCCTTGAGTGAGGCCCGCGCCTGCGCCACCGCGGCGGTCAATTCGAGCGCCGAGAGTTCGGCCAGAACATCGCCGGCGCGCACGGTGTCGCCCTTCGCCACTTTCAGGGTCGCAAGCTGTCCTCCGACTTCCGGCGCAACGCGGACCTCCGTTGCGCGCACGACACCGGCGATCGGCGCCGCCGGCGCAGGGCGCGACAGATAATAATACCCGCCGACGCATGCGCCGGCCAGGATGACAACAGGCACGAGAATCCGGACATTAGCCATGAACATGGCTCCTCTTGAGCAAGGCCGCCGACATCACGGCAAGCGCGAAGAAAGCGGACACAAGAACCCACAAGCCTATCCAGTCATACGCTACTTCCCAGAGGCTGGCGCCGAGCTGATTGATGCGGACGAGGCCGTCGATCGCCCAATCCGCGGGGAAGACGTAGCCAATTGTCAGCACCGATTTGGGGATCGCCTCGCGCGGCCAGGCGAAGCCGGTCACGAACAGCAGCGGCAGGCTTGTGCCGAGGAAGAGGAGTGTCGGTATTTCGGGACGCTTGAACCATGGACCGACCGCCTGCCCCATGAAGCTGGTCGCGAGAACGAGCAGCGAGGCGAGCACGAACAGCTGCAACGGGTCGCCGAGCGTCGAGAAGCCGTAGACGCGCGGCAGCACGACAAGATAGAGCGCAAGCGGCGCCAGGAAGATCGTCAGGTGGGCGACGCCGCGTCCGAGCACGTTGGCGAACGCGCTGCCCGCCGTCTGTGCCACGGCCAGGCGACTCAGTGTCGCGGCTCCGATCAGGAGTGTCTGCTGCAGGATCAGTACGAACACCGCCGGGACAATGTAGCTCGCATAGCCGCCGACTGGATTGAAGATCGGCTGCAGCAGGATGTTGGCCGGACTTGCGGATGCCAGCGCTGCCTTGACAAGGCTGCCGTCGGACCGCGCGCCACCCGCCGCGAGCTCGAACGAGAGCGCATTGACCGCAGCTGCTATGCCGTTGGCGGTCGTGCGGAATGCGAACAGGTAGGTGGCATCGGCGTAAATCGGCATGTGGGCGGGCAAGCCCTTGAGCACATCCCGCTCTGTGCCAGGCGGGATGCCCACCACCGCGAAGGCCTTGCCGGCGTCGACGGCGGCATGCGCTTCAGCCAGAGTGTTGGAACGCACCGCCACGCCGACTGCGCCGCTCGCCTCCAAGGTCTGCACAATCGTCCGGCTCAGATCGCTCAGGTCGTTATCGACGATCGCGATTGGAATCTTGCGCAGGATCTGGCCCAGATAAGGTTGCGGAAAGAACACGCCGTAGATCAGCGGCGTTATGATCAGGATGATGAAGGGACCGCGCATTCGGAGCACGCGCGCCCATTCGGCTGCAAAAGCCTCCCCGACGCTGCGCGGCGCCGCAGCGGGTGGCGCCAGTTCCGGCCGGGGCGCTTCATGGTTCATGCCAGCCGCGACCGAGCGTAAGCGAAGGAGCGCGAGCAGCGCAAACAGCACGGCCAGTCCCGCCAGCGCCGCGAACGCCATTGCGGATTCCTGGACAGGCAGCCCGCGTGCCGCCTGCCCGAGCAGCACTTCCATATACCAGCGCAACGGCAGGATCGCGCCCCAGCCTACCGAAAACATGTTCATGGCGATAATCGGAAAGCCGACCCCGACAAAACCGAACGCCGGAGAGACGATCAGGCCAGTGATCCCTAATCCACTCGGCAGGTCGCGCAACAGCAGTTGCAGCAGGGCCCCGAGCGCAAGATAGCCGATGATCATCAGCGACGCGGCGGCGATGACCATCGCCGCACTACCCCTGAACGGAATCTCGAATATGCCCTCTAGGATCAACGGGACGGACAGCATGATCAGGAAAAAGATCGCAAACAGCGGCGCCAGCTTGCCAGCGAGTGCAACGATCGGATTGCCACCGGCGCATCGCATCCAGGCGCGCATGCTGCGCCGTCGGAACTCAGATCCGACCGCGTAGCCGGCCGCCAGTGCGACGACGATGTGTACGACGACCGGCAGCAGTGCGCGCAACAGGAATTGGGCGTAGTTGCGAGCTGGATTGACCAGCGCGATGACTTCGGGAACGAGCGACCCGATACTGGACGCCTTTGGCGCCGCAGGATCCGCAGCGGTCCTGATGGCGGCGGACAGACTTTCGCTCAGGCCCGAGGACACCACACCCGCAGCCGTCAGGAACTGCTGATTATAGAAGGCGACGATCTGCGGCCGGCGCGCAGCCTTGAGGTCACGTTCAAAGTTTGCCGGGATATAGATTGCCGCGATGGTGTCGCCGGTGCGGATCGTTTGCGCCGCCGTGGCCAGGTCGCCCGTGCGCTCGACGATTGCGAGATTGGGAGAGGCGGCCACCTGCTCTACGAATGCGCGCGAGACTTCCGAGTGGTCCGCATCGACGACGACCACCCCGAGACCGCGGATCACCGGCTGGCTGAAGGCCGTGGCCAACACAACGAAACCGAACATCGGCACGCCGAAGATCAGGATCAGCGCCACGCGATCATGCAGCAGCCATCGCCATTCACGCCTGGCGACCAGCCAGAACCCGGGTCTCGGCGCTTTCATCTGGGCCAGTCCAGATAGGCGCTCATGCCGGGCCTGAGCTCTGGCACTTTGTCGACCGGATAAGCGCGGATGGAAAAGGTTCGAAGGTCGAAATCGCCGGTGGCGCGGGTGGCGCGCCAGCTCGCATATTCGCCCTTGCCGGCGATCAGCTTGACCTCGACGGTGATCGGGCGGTCACCAAGCGCCGGCACTCGGACATCGAGGCGGTCGCCGACCTTGAGCGTCTTGACCAGATCTTCGCGCAGGTCGAAGTGTATCCACAGGTCGTTGAGATCAATCAGCGTGACCAGCGGCACGCCCGGCGACACGAACTCACCGGGCTCCAAGTTGCGCTGGTACACCTGCGACGCGACTGGCGCATATACCACCATCTGATCGATGACCGATTGAACTGCCTTGATGTCTGCCTGCGCCTTGCCGACATTCGCCGCCGCGATCCCGCGCTCTTCACGCGTATAGCCGTTGACCGCCTGCTGGTAGGCCGACGTGGCCTGATCGCCGGCGCGCTCGGCCTCATGCAGGCTATCGGTCGCCTGATCGAGCCGCGCCTGTGGCGCGTTGCCGTCCTCCGTCAACTTGCGGGTGCGCTCATAGGTCTTTTGTGCCAGCACCAGGGCGCCTTGCGCCCTATCGAGCGCGGCCTTGCGCGCCGCTACCACCTCTGGCCGGGTGCCGGCGTCAATGTTCGCGAGTTGCGCGTCGGCAACGGCCTTGGCGGCGACGGCCTGCTCGTATTTCGCCAGGGTTTCGGGATTGTCGATCCGCACCAGGACAGTGTTGGCTGTGACGTTGTCGCCGCGGGCGACCGGTATGTCCCCGACACGGCCGTCGACCCGCGCCGCGATATCGAAGCGGGTTGCGTCCACCTCGCCCTGCACCAACAGCGGCTGGCCCCGCACCAGATAGTAGATCGACAGGGTGGCAACCGCGGCGATGACCACGGCGACAATGATGGAGGGAATGCGACTGGGCACCGGGGCTTGCACCCTCGGCACCGCCGGCAGCGGTTCAGACGCCTGTGGCATCGTGAGTGCCGGTGCTGGTGCACCTTCCGTTCGAGCTTCACTGACTACGGTGTCCATTCGAATTTCCCCGTCGCTGGATTGCCGGGCAGTTTCAGGGCCGCACTGCCAAGTGCCGATCAGCCGACAACCCGGATTTGAATACTGCCTTCGAGCTCTTGCACTTCGTAGACTTTGAGCGGCTTGGTCGCCGGGCCATTGATCACCGCTCCGGTGGCAATGTCGAACCGGGAGCCGTGGCATTGGCACATGATGACCATCCCGGTCAGGAGCCCGCCGGAGAGCGGGCACGCCCTGTCGGCGCAGGTGCAGAGGTCATCGAACGCGTAAAGTCGGTCTTCGACCCGCGCGATCGAAATTCGTTGTTTGCGATCGTCCAGGTAGCGGGGGACGACGAAGCCATCGGGAAACGCGGCACCCTGCCCGACCGCAAGAATGAGATTGATAGCTGCAGACATCGCCGTCTCCTTCAGTACGGGTATTCCGGAATGACGTCGGACTTCTTCGCGTCGAGCCTCAGTTCGCCTGGAGCCCCGGCCGGCACGAATGGACGGTGTGGCATGACAGGATCGATACGCTCGTAGCCGGAGTTCAAAGGCGGTCGCGTATCCGCCTCACCCTTGTTGGGCCAGAGCGACATGGCGCGCTCGGCAAGGGCTGTGATCGTCAGCGACGGGTTCACGCCTGGGTTGGCCGGCATGACGCTCCCGTCCATGACGTGAAGACCGGGCTGTCCGAAAACGCGCTGATAGGGATCCACGGCGCCGCTTTCGCTGCTTTCGCCGATGGGAATCCCGCCGGTGAAGTGAGCCGTAGCGGCGCGGTTGATCACTTCGGTGACCAGCGCTCCTTCGCCGCTGTCCATCTTGCCTGCCAGCCGGTCGACGAACTCCTCGACGATCGGGATGTGCACCGAAGGAGGCGCGCCCGAACCCCGTCGGCTTCGCAGCAGGCCGTCGTGCCAGTAAAGGTCGATCGAGGTGTCGGTGGTCTGCATGCACAGCATGATCGCCGCCCGTTCGGACCAGTGACGCGGATCGCTGACGCCCAACGTTTGGGCCGGGTTTTCGGCCAATTCCTTAAGCCAGGACCGCGTCGGGTGCTTCTGTTTGCCATGCTGATGGTAGGTGAACAGGAGCGAAAACAGTGAGCTTCCGACCCCGTAATAGACAGGCTCGATGCTTGTCGCCGCGTCCGGCCAGACGCCGGAGGTGATCGCTATGGACCCAGGCGTGATGTGGATTTTCTCCGGATCACGCTTCCATTCTCCGTGGGGCCGGGAGATCACGAGAAGCTGTTCGGAGTTCGTCCGCGCGCGTTGTCCGAGTTGGCTCGACAGGCCTGTCAGGTTGCCTTTGTGCTGCACGTGATGAAGCAGCTTGGACGAGCCGTACGCATGCGCGGCGACGATCACCTGCTCGGCGGTGTATGTGTGATGGTGGAGGTGCGCCGCTCGCTGCGCCCAGCCGGGATGACGCGCATGCACCTCAAAGCCGCCTCCGTCGAGCCGGACGAGATCGTACACCTCATGCAATTCATGGACGTCGACGCCCAGCTTTTCCGCCAGGTAGAGATAGTTCGTTGTCACCTTGTTCTTGGCGTTGTGACCGCAGCCAATCTGGCAGTTGCCGCAGGAGATGCATCCGGTGCGCCGCGGTCCGACCCCGCCGAAGTATGGATCGGCGGCTTCGGCGCCCGGGCTGCCGAAATAGACACCTACGGGAGCCTTGTTGAATGTTTCTCCTTTCCCCATGTCAATGGCGACCTGATGCATGTGCCGGTCGACGTCGGTCGGCATGTAAGGATAGCGAACCACACCGAACATCCGTCTTGCCTGGTCGTAGCAAGGCGCCAGCTCGTCGGCCCAGTCAGTAATCCCAGCCCATCCCGGCGCATCAAAAAACTGCTTCGGAGGTACGTAGAGCGTGTTGCCGTAGACGTGCGAGCCGCCGCCCACGCCAGCACCGCAAAGAACCAACACGTCGTCCAGATACTCGATCCTCTGAATCCCGTACAATTCTGCCGCCGGGAACCACAAATAGTGCTGCATGTTCCAGTTGGTCTTCGGAATGTCTTCGTCCCTCCAGCGCCGGCCGGACTCAACGACGCCAACCCGATAGCCCTTCTCCGCGGCGCGGAGCGCAGCAACGCTTCCGCCGAACCCGGAGCCGATGATCACCACGTCGTAATCGAAACTGGTCATGAGCTTTTCCTTCCCAGCTGTGCTGGATCCGACAGTCGGATACGCGAGCCTCATTGGGGGCGCACGTCGAGGACCATTTCATGCGGTATCGTCATCACCAGCCAGCGCGCGTCGCAGGTCGGGTCAGGAGGACTCGGCTTACAACCAATATCCATGCCAGACCGATGGCGGGCGAGACGAGCCGCGAATAGGCGCCGTCCGGTGCCCAGAATCCGTCGCTCAGCCACGTGGTGCCGCCCAGCAGGACGAGCACGACGGCTGTGACCCCAACCGCAAAGAGCGCATTCGAGATCAGCTTGGCCCGCCACAGCCCAAATGCCGCCGACATCACCAGCATGGCGCGGGGGAACGAACTCAGCACGACGCCGGCCCATGCGAAGTCGTTCAGTCCCGATGTGAACGCTGAATTTCCGGAGCCGGCGATCGAGTACGCCAGCGCTGCACTTACCGTAACGAGCAGAGCGAAAAGCCCTCCGAATACCGCGCTGGAGGCGGTCGCTGCGGCGCCCCAACCGTCTTGTCCGGCGTCCGCCAGGGTGGTTCTGATCGCCGCCGCGAACCACATGAGGTTGAGCATGGCGAACCCGCCGACGATGGCGGCAATCAGGATCCGCGTGCGATCGCCGACATAGAACGCGACGAGTTCGTCGGCTGGCGCCCCGACCGACGGCTGATAGCCGTAGACGAAGTATGCGACCATGAAGAGCCCGACGGCCTGGATGCCAGCGGTGCGCCACAGATGTTCCCAGAATGGAGGGCTCGTGTAGACGCTGGTGGATGGGTTCATCGATGTGGTGGGCGTGTTCATGACGATCTCCTCTCGAATTGAAGTTGATGTGGCTGCTCTGGTGTGAATTCAACGTTGGCGCTTGTCGCTGAATCAGAGCCGTCGAGGTCGCCCAGCAGCCCGGCCAGATCCATTTCCGCACCTCTCGTCTGGAAGCCGCGCTTGAAGGCAGCCTGGAAGCGGCTGAGGCCCTCGGGAGTGCGCGAGCCCTCGCCAAAGAGATCGGGATCGCGACGAAAGTCCTCGACGGGTGCGAGGGCGATCGCGTTGACGCACTTCTTGAGCGCGGCGGCGGGTTCATTGCGCACGGTGAGCGTCTCGAAAACCGCTGTGTTTACTTGCGCGGCCACGGCGGAGCCCGCCGGCGGCAATGCCGATCCTGATCTGCGCATGATGATCTCGTTTGGAACGAAGATATTGATAAGTGGTAATTTGATCGAGTGGAGGTGCGGCGGCAATTGCACGTAGGTATTGCCCATTAGAGCGCGAGAACCAGCCTGAATTACAGGAACCGTAGTGCGAAATCTCAGCTTGCTACTGCACGCGAAATGAATAACGATCTGCACCCCACCAATACAAAAGTATTTCCGATACCAAGGTGCAATGGACTTGGCGCTGCGAACGGCGGACCTGTCTGCCCATGCGAGCTGAGCAGGGCCATGGAGCGATGCGCGACCGGCTCACGCTCGGACACCCGGAAAACGCGCCGGCCGTCGCTTGGCAGGAGAGCATCATAGTGTTCAGCGAAGACGATTTCCGATTCCCGGCCGAACCGGGCAGGCGCCGGATGAACACCTCTGCCGCTGCGCTCTGCGCCGCGTCTAGGTCGCGCGCTGGCCTGCGCCGGGGCGCTGCGATGCTGGGTACGATCGCTTGGAACTGACGTCTGCCACGATCGTCGTCGCATTTGCTGGAGTGTTCCTGATCAGCTTCATGCGGGGCGCGTTTGGTGGCGGATTCGCCATCATCGGCATTCCGCTGTTGTCGATCGTCATGGACCCGGTGACGGCCGGTGGCCTTCTCGCACCATTGTTCATCGTGATGGACCTGTTCGCGCTGCGCTACTGGAAGCCCTCGACATGGTCGCAGCCGGACCTGGTCCTGTTGCTGCCCGGGCTGATAGTCGGGATCGGGCTCGGCTATCTGCTGTTTCGAATTCTCGACCATCGCGCGATCGCAATCGTAATGGCGGTGATCACATTGATCTTTGTCGGCTTATGGTTCCTTGGAGGCGCCGAGGTGACAGTCCACCGGCGATCGTCGCCAAAGGCGGTCGTTGCCGGTCTCACATCGGGCATCACCACCATGGTGGCGCATTCGGGTGGACCACCGCTTGCGATGTATCTGCTGCCGCTCGGCCTCAGCAAGGAAATCTATGCGGGAACGACCAGCCTATTCTTTACCGTCGGAAACGCAACCAAGGCGGTGCCCTGGCTGCTCCTGGTGAAACCGGAAGGCGACGTCTGGACATTGATGGCGGTTTGCCTGCTCGCTATCCCCGCTGGCGTCTGGCTGGGTTGGCGGCTACACGGCAGGCTGGATCAACATCAGCTTTACCGTGCCTGCTATGGATTACTGATCGTCACCGCGTTGAAACTATTGTGGGACGGCGTTTCCGGCTATCTCGCGTGACTTTGGATTGGGATGTCCGCCAACAGCCGTACATATCACTGGTATGCAGCCCATCGCAGCCGGCCCTGCGCCAGCTTGCTGGTTGAATCGTCGCGTTTTACACTCGGCGTATCACTTTTGTCGCCAGCCGTGTTGGGGCGGCACTGCCGGCCGCGATGGCGAAGTGCAATCGGTCGAGCCGGAGCCACCGGGTTACGGCAGCACCTCATCTGCACTTGCGGGCGCAGAACAGACACGGCGAATGCTCCCGTATGTACAGCTCTCAGTGAGCGGCGAGGCCAGAGATGCTCTCGAGCGACCGATCGAGGGCGACTGGCCCTATATCTGGATCGACGCCGCTACCTGAAGGTGCGCCGCGGTGGCCACATCGTCTCGGTCGCTGTCATCATTGCCGTCGGCGTCAACTCAGACGGACCGGCGCGAGGTGCTGAGCATGGAGTTCGGCACTTCGGGATCGAGACTATCTGGACGGCATTCCTGCGCAAGGTCATGCGGCGCGGCCTGCGCGGCGTCAAGCTGGTGGTGTCGGATGTGCACGAGGGCATCGACCATGGTACGTGTTCGAACTCACGACCGCAAAGCGTAAGCGGTGCCCGATTGTGTTCGCCGATGTTGGTCAAAAGCGAAGCCGCGCCCACCTGAGCTCTTCGACATGGTGGATACAGTGGAACTACCTGAGATCATTGTTTATCCCGATCCACCTTTGGGGAAAATCGAGGAAGGTCTGTTGGTCAAGGCGCTCAAGGTGTTCTCACCTTCAACACTCTTAGTGGGCTGGGGGAGCTCTCATGACAACACCAAGGCAGGTCCGTTGCACTATCTGTCAGCGACGCTCCTGATCGGGCACGGCTTGGCTTTCCGGCGCGCGAAGTCAATCGTGCATTGTTCTCGATTTGCACGGTATTGATCCGCGCCGGCGCCAGGGTCGTCTACGCAGGCAATCTCGATCCCAAAGGCCTGACCTTCAACATCTTTAGATGTCTGACAGGTGCTTACGCTGCTGCCCAAGAGGCAGCCTTCATCCACATAGTTCCCGAGCCAATTCTTCGGGGCACGTCATTTGATGGGCTTGTCGTCGCTCTGCGAGAGGGCATGGCAGTCGTTGAGACGCGCATTCATGTCGAGGACAGTCTGCTTCCCATACGAGCAATAGTGGATGGTTTGCTTATTGGGAAAGGTGGCTCGCGAATCAAGCTAGGAAATGACGCCGAGTTCAAAAGTTGGCTCGATGCGAGACAAAGCCTCGACAACGCCCCCGCATATTCGGCGGCCCGGAAAGCCATGACCGAAGTTTCAGATGCTCGTGTCGTACTTGGAGGCAAGATGGGCCTGACAAACAGCCCGGCGACACCTATCAGGGGGCCATGCCGGGCATTGTGGAAGGCCGGTATGCCATGTGGCGGCACAGGGATGGACCGAGTCGTGCGTCTCGTGAAGCCCAAGCCGATGCTTGGCGAACCTATTGGCGAACCTCTTGGCGAACCACCCTAACGGTCGGCCGGGAGGGACTCGCTTCAGGGTGGGCAATCATGACTACGCCAAGATCACGCTCGTGCAAAGCAATTCCTCTAACAGGGGATTACAGTTGATACCATCGGCATGTAGCGCGTTCCGACTTGCCCACCGCCCAGACAGATTTAGGCGCCAAGCTTTACTCCATCGAGACGTTTCGGCGTTTGCAAGCACATGAGCGGACTGGCCACTCACCGTGCGCGGCACGGCAACCACTCGCTGTCGCGTAGGTTGTGGAACGTTAGATCTGTCCCTTTCACCGGTCTAAACCGCCCGTGATACGACGCAGAGCCCGAAGCTCTTTTCCCATCGAACACAATCGTCTTCAGTTCAGTTCGTCACTGAGGAGTAGAAGATGGTCCGATCAAATGAAGAAGCACTCCGCCGTACGATTCGGAGGCATCAACTCCGAGAAATCGTGCCGCTTGCCGACAGCACCATTTATGAAATGGAACAGCGGGGCGAGTTTCCGCGACGCTTCGCTTTGACCCCAAGATGTGTGGTTTGGGATTTGAGCGAGATTCAAGCATGGCTAGCGGCGCGCCGTTCAAAACCAATTCTGCGCGCCCCCAAACCGGACCTGAAGCAGCGCCGAACCCGACCGGTCAGAGAGACGGATCGGGCCCCAAGATCGGCATCGAAGGAGGGATAAGCGTCGGGATCCACCTCTTTCCATCGACCCACGCGTCCACCGTATCCGACCATTCCTGCATCATGTGGCGGCGCTGCACTTCATACTCGGCCTTGTTGTAGACGCCTCGAGACGAACGTCCGTCCTCGTGCGCTAAGCACTTCTCGATCCAATCGCTGTTGAAGCCAAGTTCATTCAACAGCGTCGAGCCCGTTCGCCGCAAGTCATGCACTGTGAACGGCTCCAGAGGCAGCCCTTCAGCCTTCGCCCGCTCGACGACTGCGTAAGTGACCCGGTTAAAGGTGGCACGCGACATCGGGGCGTCCGCATCATACCGCGATGGAAGGAGGTACCTGGAATTTCCTGCACAGGTCTTCAGAGCAATCATGATGTCGAGCACTTGGCGTGACAGGTAGACGTTATGAGCCTTCGAACGCTTCATGCGTTCTTTCGGGATTGTCCAGACCGCATTCTCGAAGTCGACCTCATCCCAAACCGCGTCCTGCAACTCGCTCTTCCGCACCATCGTAAGCAGGTAGAGCCGCATGCCCAAACGTATCGTAGGGAGTGTGGCGATGTGCTCGAGCTGTTTCAGCATCACGCGAATTTCCGAGGGTGAAAGCGAGCGGTCTTTAGGTACGAACGTGGCAATCGATGCGGGCCCAACTTCATCGGCTGGGTTAGCCACCTTCTCTCCGTGCAGGATCGCGAAACTGTAAATCTGCTTCAGGATATCCCGTACATGGATGGCGGTCGCTGGGGCGCCGCGTTCAACGATGCTACCACAGTGGGCGCGTAAATCGTCCGGGGTAATCTCCGTCAGGAGGCGATTGCGCCAGACCGGAAGAAGCTCGCGATCGAAGATGGAACGGCGCATGGCTCGGGTGCTATCGGCCATTGGAGCGGCACTGAGCCATTTCTCGCCGAACTCCCCAAAACTCTTCGCCTCCTTTAGACGACGTTTCGCGCGCTGCTTCTCGATTGCCGGCGATCGTCCCTCCCTAACGGCGCGCTTCGCGTCGAGGCACTTCTCTCGGGCCAGAGCAAGCGAGATGCCGTCTCGTCCATATCTGCCCAAATAGACCGTCTCGCGGCGTCCGTTGAGCCTGTAGTCCAGTCGAAACGAGATTGCGCCACTGGGCATGATGCGAACATACATGCCGTCACGGTCCGCAATTTTGTACATTTTCTCTCTTGGTTTCAGAGCCTTAAGGGCGGCATCTGTCAGCATTCTCACTGCCTCCTGAAAAAAGTACCGTCAGTACAGTTTCGGGGCTGCGTGGCAGGAACTCTCCTTTATTTTCAATGCCTTACAAGCAAAAAAGTACCGTCACGAGCCTCATCGGGACAGACGGTACTTTGGAAAATCCGAGCGAGCAATACGCGGAAGGGCCGTCAGGCGGTCCGCCGCTGCCGACCTATGCGCACCAATTGTCTCCGATTGTCCGCGAACGGATTTTATTTTTGTTTTCAGAATGTTACGTCGCAGATTGGCGTATTTCCGGCGACGTTTGAGTAGGTCTGAATCATTCCCACTCGATGATCAACCGGACCTTCAACACACTGGTTTTGCAGTCCAATTGCTGCCATAAATTTCCTAATACCGTTCCAAATACCGTCGGATTCTTACGCTGTTGAAAAGGCTACAACAATGTAGTCGCTGTCGCGGCATGCATCCTTTTGACTGCATCATTTCCGTAGCGATTTCGCAGCGCCAAACAGAATGGCGCGTGGGCGCCATTTCCGCCAGCGGATGCGGTAAGCAAACCGACACAGGACAGCGGCTGCTTGGTTTCGCATCCGTTTGGCCCACCGAGCACCGGCGAATTTGCACAATTCGACTGTAGACGACTTTGGACTATTCGCAGCCAGTTGGCGAATGGCCGCAGTCGGGCGCCGAAAGCGGATTGTTAATCAGATTGCCTAAGCGAGATAGCGAACGGATACATCCATGAGCGCCACCGCTGTGCCTCCGCCTGGCGCCCAACGGCTGTTCACTTGTTATTCAAGGCGAGGCCGAAGATGTAAGCTGATCGAAACCTATCCCGGCGAGAGCCATCAAGTCGCTTGGCAGAGCGACGTCGCCCGCCGTTTTCCCATTTTCGCTTGAGATGAATGCGATCAGTGCGCTCACTTCTGCGTTGCTCAAAGTTCCAGGCGCGTTCCTTGGCATATTAGTTTTGATGAAACTGAACAGGGCACTGACGCTGCCAGGGAACCACTTTTGTGTAAAGACAGAGCCTCTAAGGGGGGGGCCGAATCCCCCCGAGAGGTCGGCCTTATGACAAAGCACGCAGGTCGAAAGGAATTTGGTCCGACCGGCCCCAGCCTGATCGGCAGAAAAGGTAAGTGGACCTAATGTCGCCGCGTGGCCATCACCCTCGGGGCGATCGGTTGCTCCATTACTTGGCAATGCAATCACTAAAGCCGCGATTGCCAGGAGCATCGCGCCCAAACAGCGCCTGACACTCATCTCGTCAGCCCCCTTTCATTTTTGAAATGGACAGGAGGCGGGCGGCGGACCTGCAGTTTCTGGCTTTGCACGGAACGGTATTGACATCACGAAGTCGGTCTGGACGAAGTCGTCAAATACATTATTACGCGTAACCTGCAGATTGGCCGATGGGAAGCCTGGCCACGGAACGAGCGTACCGTCAACAGATTTGGCAAGTACAGCACCATCTGGCACGGGTTCTTGGTTAGGCAACCCGATCTGAAACAATCCGGTGTTCAGAGGGTTGAAAAATCGCGGTGATGCGGCTTTCTTGTCCCATCCACCGTATGAATGGCAGCTAATGCACGAGGAGTTTACAAAGCCATTCTCGATATGGGCATCTGAAAGCACAATTGGAGAGCCGGTCGTGTCCACGAAATTGACCTGCGTCCCTCCCAATTTATAGTTCTCCCAAACGGTTCCCGCGAGACTGGCTGGCATTTGCGCTGTGTCGGGATACTCCCTTCCAGGTTGGCTGGGGAGCGGCTTTCCAGCGAATATCTTGTGATGAAAGGTCGCCCAGAACCAGTTTGGAACGTCTTTCGTGAGGATGTGAAGCGTCTGTAGCCCAAAGACGACTTTCGTTGCTCCTGTTGATTGTCCAGAGCTGAGCTGCCCATTCTTCACATAGAGTACTATTGAATAGAAATTGTTTGGAACGCCCGACCCAATCTCGGCATCGGTGAATTGCACCCAAGCAGCTTTGACTTCAATGCTCTCTGGAGGGAAAGTGATCGGTCCGACCGCCTTATCAAGTACCGCCTTAGCGTACCTCGCCAATCCATCTCGACTATACAGACAATTCGTACGAATGAAGTCGAACGTCGCTTTGTTCATATATGTCTCGCCGAGACCGCCTACGCTTCCGATATAGACACCCTCTCCTGATGTATTGAACCTTGCGCTTAATGCGGCTTGTTCATGAAAACCTGGCTGCTGCCCAGGCGCCTGACCAAAAAGATGTCTTTCGTCGTTCGCATCGGTCCAATCGGCCGGGTAACTTCCGTCGTCCTTGAATACCTCGCTATCTGCTAACTTCCACGTCTCCCAAACAGAAGTGGTACCTGGCGCTCCAGGACGGCGCGAACAGTCTGGTACTCCGCGAGATTTAGGGTCTGTCGCGACCGCAGGTTGGACCAACGTAGCGAACAAATCCCAAGCGTGCTTGCTGGGATTATCCATCGCATCGGTGCGTACGGGCGACGGAGGACAAAAATCGGCGGGTGTCGCAGGCGGCTGCCCTGCGGCCACCGCGGGAGCAAGCGCGCAGTCCCAACCAACAAACAATGACAAGCAAGTCGCAGCCTGCATCAATCGACGTCCAAGGACGCTGACCATAGCACTCTCCCGAAGTATTAAGTCTTGTCAGTAAAGCGCGCTGCCAAGAGCTTCCATGACCTGGAACATTAAATGGGCAACAATATATAATGCCGGACTAGACGCCAAAGCCAAAAGCGCCCCCCCTGCGGTATGACCATATCCCTCAGAGTCGATTGACGCAATACCGCTTGCACGCGACGACAAAAAGATTAATTGTCAGGGCAGAGACTATAATACAGGCACGTGCGTTCGCGACGGGCATACGTACACTTATTAACTGAGGAGAAGGGCAAGCACGTCACACCTGCGAGAGAGGCACATAACCTTGGGAGGGATTGGAATGCAGGTATTTGCTGGATTGGCTGCGATTGGCTTTTTTGTGATAGAGGTACTGTCAGTCACGCCTGCAGCGGCGGGAGGACTGGGGAATATCGAGCGCCTCCAGAACGAGGTGCAAGACATCGTGAAGCGGGCGAAACTGCCCGACGCCGATCAGAAGTTGATACTCAATTCGATTCGTGTGGACCCTCGCATCGTTGGCGGCGAGGCGGTGGATTTCAAGCAAAATGAGTGGCAGGTTGGGCTTGTAAGGGCGGTCGCCCCCGATCCACAACGGTTCCTGTTTTGCGGCGGGTCGCTTGTGGCGCCAGGCTGGGTCCTAACGGCGGCGCACTGCGTCGACAACTTCATCGTGAACAAGAACCCAGCCGCGCTAGACGTCGTCGATGGCACGAGTTTCCTGCCTGCTGGCGGCGAGCGTCTCAAGGTAACCAACATCATCATCCATCCGAAATGGGACTCGCAGCTTAACGAGTACGATTTCGCACTACTTCAGTTGGCGCGGGACGCGAGGATGGGCCGACCGATTGCGCTGATCCCAGAGGGTTCAAGTTACCACGGGACGGCCTACGTTACGGGTTGGGGAGCGATCTTCCAAGGCGGAAATACGACGACCGACCTGCTCGGTGCAACCGTGCCCATAGTGCCGAATGATGCGTGCAATGCGAAGGACAGTTACAACGGACGAATTACCTCGGCGATGATATGCGCTGGCAAGGAGGACGGCGGCGTCGATTCTTGTCAAGGCGATAGCGGAGGGCCACTAAGTGCCGTTGTAGACGGGAAGCGCCAGCTCGTCGGCGTTGTGAGCTGGGGCGAGGGTTGCGCCAAACGCCTGAAATATGGCGTCTACGCCAACGTCGCGGTTGCAACCGTGTGGATAGCCAACACGCTGGCGCGCTGAGCTATTAGTCCGGGCTTGAAGCGAGTGACTCCGTTGACGGGACTATTCGGTTGTCACCTTGCCCGTTGATTTTAGGGGCAAGGTCAGGTGTTGCGAACGTTGGTCCGCCTAGCGCAGGACCGAGTCCGGTCTACGGCTTTGCAGCTGGATCGAGAACAAGAACAAACGCGGTTAGGAGGATCATGCAAGCCGACCGCTATTGGAGCGGACGGCCTTTGTTGAACATTTGGTTAAGCTCCTGAAGCGGAGGCGCATTGAGGTTTGATCGGGTTAGCGCGTCGGTTTCCTGTGCTGCCTTCAACTTGTTTTGTAGCGCTCTTTTGAGCGCCGCCCATTGCGCGGCATCGAGCTTCCCAGCCGATTCCGCGCTTTGGGCATAGTTTCGCACCGCCGCTGCATAGACGAGCGACGGTGTGTTCGGATCGGTGGCGACGGTGAGTGCGTAGGACGTGAATGTCGGATCATATTGACCAAGCACTTGAGCCGCCGCGGCTCGAAGAGCGGGCTCCGCCTGGTCGTTGAGAAAAATCTTGTTGCGAATCAAAGGTCGGTCTCCTGGAATTGAGCCAAGAACCGCCACGGCAGCCAGTCGCGCTTCCGCGGGCCCCTTATCCAGAAAATCCAAAAGGCAGGCACGCGAACGCGCCTCAGGTGCTTGCGTGCAAAGTTCGGCCGCTTGCTTTGGTGTGACCGCTCCATTGGCTAGGGCCTCCGCCAGCAAGGGCGAGGCTTCCTCCGCGGAGGACCTCACCAGCGTCTTTAAGGCGAGCATACCTGCCTCGGATCGACTTTGGCGAGTTGCCAGCCTCAATGCGTCGAGCGCCACCTTGTGCTGGTTTTGAACGTAGCTTCCCCATATTGTGCCCGGGTGCATCGCGGGGTCGTGATTGCCGGCGTCGTGACCGGCCATGACGACCGAGTTAGCCAAGATTCCGACTGCGGATTTTCGCACGTCTTCGACGGGATCCGTTACCAACTCCGCAGCGACGGGCAGAGCCGCGTCTTCGGAAATCAACGCAAGACCTTCGAGCGCCTTGCTGCGTGTTCCTGGATCAAAATTCGTGTTTGCGGCGGTGACGCGCAGTCTTTCGATCTCGCCTGCGTTCTCCAGGAGATACGCCCTGACACGCGGATCGGGATTGGGGGGCTGGCCCAACTGGGCCAGGCACGGCGCAGCCAAAAGCCAAGCGCTAACCAAGGCGGAAACGAAGATGCGGCTGTTATTGTTGCCACCCATGTAGGTCATTTGAGAGGCCGTCCGAGATAGTCGATGTCGTCGTAGCAATATCCCAGCGCCGAGGAGGCCTGTTCGGATCCTAGGTAATCTAGCATTCTTGCTGGCGTGAGCGAAGCGGCCTCGGACTTTGAACTTATTCCGGGCATCTGATGCGACGTGGAAGGCCATCCCGATGCTTCTGCGGGATCTGGGTATCCCCAAGGCCACATCGGATCGTCGGCGTAGGTGCCCTTCCTGTATATGCCCGCATCTGGCCCGGTTCCTGGATATTTCCCCAGGGCTGAGTACGCGTCCTCATCATTCCCGCTGAACCGGGAATAGGTGGCCTGCCAGTGTGCCCAAACCCTATCCACGTTGGCATGCAGCAGGAAGAAGAGTGGGTCGGCGGGCGAGTCGGCCGTGGCAAGCCAGCCGCCCAGGTTTCGATGCACACCGCTATGGAAACTACTCTCGATTTGGCTATGGAATATCACGAACGCGCGGTGGAAGTTCGCCGGTACGGCTGGATCAAGGACGCCTTGGCTTGGCGCCACAGCTGGGTCTCGAATCAGCCGACCCATTTGTGGATCGATCCAGTCGCCTAGACCTGGCCCGCTGACGAACGGCACACCTGGCACAGTCGCTCCCATGAAATCATCGGAAAAAACATGGTCCGCAGGCTCATCGAAGCGCCAATATGGAATGGTCACACGCGGGTCGACCTGCTGGAGGCGACGTTCAAGATCAAGGAGTAGCGCTCGGTGCCATGGCAAAAAAAGTGGCGACCTGTGAATTTCAAGCTGATTGGCCGCTTCATGGATGCGAACGAACGGTTCGTAATCCGACGACGCGGCGCTGTTTTGGATATCGTGAAGCTTCTTCAAAGCGTCCAGAAAAATTTGGACTTCAAATCTCGTCAACGACTCCGCGTTTTTTCGCACCCGCACCATCACGTCCACCGATCCAAGCTCCAGGCCTAGGTCATCAAGCGCGATCACGCGCACGTCTTTGGCGCCAGTGGAGGCCTTCGTCCCCATGATCCAGAACGACGCCCATGCCCCATTCGAGGGAAGGGGCAGACTGAGAGTGGAGGAAGGAGAGTAAGACTTCTTGTCGAGGACTTCGGCTCCGTTTAGCTGGAAGGCCACATTGCCGCTGCTGTCGGTAGAGACAGCAGAGAGGGTTAGATGTTGTTGCGCTGTCGACGACTTGCTTAAGAGTCGAGCTCGCGAGAGAACAGGAGTCCAGCAAATATAAGGACTGCTATCGTGGGCGCCGTCGCCGATTTGTATTTCGACCGACTGAGCCGTTGATCGACCGACGGCGGCAATCGAGATGAGGACGCACCAGAATATTAGGCCGAGAAGAATTCGCATTGCACCCTTGCGATTGGATTGCCACCGTCGAAATCATTGCCCTGGCGCCGTCACTCGCACAACAGTCTCGGCCCCACCGTCGGCGGGCGCATTGAAAAATGTAAGGGTGGCGTCCGCAGTCGTGGGAGGCTTATCGGAAACGAACGAAAAGTTATAGGCCGAACCCCAGCGAACCGCGTTTGCGTTGGTGTCTTCGGAAGATTTGCGCGTTGACCAGATTATCTGGTTGCCTTGAATGCGGCTGTCCCAGGCGTCGTTCGACCATATCTCCCCATTCGAATGTGGAGCTTTGAATGAAGCGCTGCTCTGGTCAATCTGCTGCTCAGGCACTGCAAATGCCTGGACAGCGAGATCGCTGTTCATATTGTACACGGAATAATCGTACCGGAACTTCCCACCGGCGAGGGGCTGGGCCTTGGAGCCTACTAGGATATACGTCTTCACCCCGTTCTCATCAAGATCGACCTCGGAGAGCTGCGCCCCGTACTCTTTCCAGGCGAACAGAGCCGGCTGCATCCGCACCTCCGGGCTTTCGTTTCGCAACACCCACGCTCCAGATCTTAAGATCGGTTTGACTTCCCTATAGGTCACATTGTTACGTGCGTTACCGGCTGTCGCATCGTCGGCGGTGATGTACTGGGCCTCCACGAAATACCGCGCGCCTGGCGTGAGCAGGTCAGCTTCGTCGACGAGCAAGATCCGTTCCGCTGGATCGCTTGGGGGATAGCCGGTCAGATCTTGTGCTTTGGATCCGTCAAATTCAACTTTTGCAGAATTGGTTATTCTGCTCCGAGGCCCAAGATTACGGGGATCTGAATTGAGATCCTCAGTATACAGGTCGGAGCAACCGGGACGCAACTGGCTTCCCCCGGCCCCAGCCTGGCAGGTGCGATGCATTTCCGGTATGCCACCGCAATCGTTCTGATTCGTCGCGTAGAATCCGTGCTTGACCCAAGATTTCGCCAATTGCTCCATCCTTCCATCTGCCAAGCGATAAAAGTTGAGGGTGATGGCTGGATGATGTGTGTCCGGAAGGCGCTGCCAATTGAGTGGCGAATCCCCAATATTGCAGGAATTGGTTGAAGCCGTGAGACCGATCTTCGATCCGAGCCGGCTGTCTTCCCGAGCGTCGTCGATGAATCCCACGATCACATCCGGCCCTGTCGCGGCCGCTTTGAGGTTGCTCGACAGCAGCGAAACGACGACAACCGCGATCCCATATGCTATACGCATGACTTACTCCCGTGGGCTATTTAATATCGACTTTTAGCAGATGGTCAGCGGCGCTGACGCGCTCCCCGCCCTGATCGAAACCAAATCGCTTGGCAGCGACACGAATGAGGTACCGCTTGTTCAGCGATGCCGGAAAATACAATCTGTATTGCCTTGGTGTCAGCGTAGGGGCGGGGTTGATCCAGCGCATATGCCCCTGGAAAGACATGTCGCGGAGTACGAATATTGTCCCATCCGTGAAGACACCCCCTCCCAGGTCGCTAAACCCTAACGCCTTGGTCTGCTCGATGCTTGGAAAGTCACCACTAGCCGGCTCCGCACCATCAGAGGGTATACCGACCTCGTGTATCGCTACGTTAAAGCGTACATCATCGCGCTCAGGGACTCCGCCGAATGAATTGATATACGTCCAGTCAAGCCGGATGCGCTTTGGCGACAATTCCGAGGAACCGTCGGGATTGTCTTCAATGCCCACTGCGAAATTTTGAGGACCTGATGGATCTCCGATCCTCGTCGCCTCATCCATCGTGGACTCGGGAGTTGGAGCATCGGTGTAGGTTTTGAGGGAGCGCGAATCTCCATCAGCGTTCTCGATAACCGCGCGAAGCTTATCCCAATCAGCATCCGAGATGGGAGCAGGTTGAGGGTCGGAAACGTCATTGCCTTGCGGTTCCGCGTACATCCACGGATGAATTTTACCTGCGCCGGTCCGAAGTGCCCAGTCGGTGCGGAAACTGTTTTCCAACCCGCTGTCTCCGGCAATAGAACCGAGGCGTCCTACTGCATCCGATGCAAAGCGTCCGGTGCCGTTGTTGGTGAGTCCATGGCATGAGGTACAATTTCGTGCTGGATCTACAATCGTGAGGTCGCCATCGAGCGTGCCCCTGTGAGCTGCGGTATAGTCCGTCCCAACCACTCGGTAGGGGGTCTTCGAGTTCCGGGTACGCTCGGGGAGCAGATCGCCAAGGCTGAACGCCGCGGCCTCATCTTTGTCGCGATAACCCACGCGCGCTTGCTTGATATAGGGGGTAATGATCCTGGGTTCTTTGTTATCGTGGCACGCGGCGCAGTCGACCCTGAAAGTCGCGTCGTATGTCTTGGATGCCAGAGTCCGACCAGCAGTGTCGTTGTATCCGCCTCCTCCTGGTGCCACAGTAGGCGTACTCCAATCGAACTTTATTCCTTCATAGCTTCCGTCGAAGAACGCCAATTCCCCGCTCACCTGGTTGAAGCCGATGTAACCAAGCAGCGCATAGGAGTTGTCGTTCTCACTCCAATATTTCTCTGGTCTTAGAATCTCCGGGCCGTGGGTTTTCCTCGCAAGTGCGATCCATTCGACGTTTCCTTTTTCGATCCTAGAGAGTCTCGAAGCGGTACCGCATGGTGTTACACCGCCTGCCAGAGACGGCTTGTCGCATTTGTCGATGGTCGCCGTCCAATTTACAAACACACCGTTCTTGTCGCGATGCTCGTATTCGAGCGGAGAGCCAGATTTGGAACTGTTCGGCTTTAGTTCCGCTCGATTGCCGTCCACCTCCACATACGTGGCCCGCGTTTCGATAACTGACCCGTCAGAGCGGACAAATCGGCCAAGCGTGGTAACGTCGAACGGCGGGATCGGTCCGAAGACAGCTCTGACTTCATCGGCGTAGCGGAGGTTAATGTCTGTTTCTTTCGAAGCAGGTGCCCAAAAGATATTGCCGTTCCACCGATTAACCTTGGATGAGAAGTAGTCTCCTCTGCCCAAAAAATCCGGCGCCGCGTTGAGAGGTCGACTTGACGACCCTACCGCTAAGCGAAATTGATCAGTTATTTGTCCAAGTTTTTGATGTTGTTCCAGGAAAATTGAAAGCTGGTTGACGTACTCTAAGGTGCGAGAATCTCCCTCTGGCAACTGCGACATCGGTCTAGCAAACGGATATCGGGGCGCCTTTAAAAGTTCCCCCTCATTGATGAGAGCTTGGCTATTGGTCCGTTCGAGCGCGGCGGCGTCGAGATGTCGGATCAGATCGGGCGCGGTTTGCCGGACAAAATCGGCGAACGACTTCGGCCGCATCAGTTTCGCGTCTTGGGCCAGGGCACAGGAACCCGCCGCTGCAAAGGCAATCAGACTGCAAAGCAAGAGGCGCATGAACTCGACCCCCCCGATCGCGTCATGTATAATTGCACGAGTATACCTGGTTTAGCAATCAGAGATATGCATCCTCCCGGTCAATGTCCTGTAGCAGTGCTGGACGAGATACTTACGCGCTGTTTTTAGTGCACAAGAGCGGCTGCGCCGGGAAGGTAAGTCCAAATGCTATCTGGGCCCGCGGGATCGGCTGCAGGCACGTGAAAAAAAGCCGGCAGGCAGGAAATGGCCTGAGCACTGCGCTGCGGTTCACCGTTCGGCAGGATTGGTTTTGCGCTGGTGGTCACCCGGAATCTCGGAGCTGCCCGACGTGCTGAGCGCGGAGGAAGCGGCGCGGGTGCTCGAGCCGGCGCCAGGCATCAAGTACATGGCTGCGCTCGGTGTCGCGTATGGCCCAGATCTACACGGTCGGAGGTCACGCGTCTGAATAGGTCAGCGGCATCAATTCGAAACGCATGTTGGTCCGTGTCGAACAGGAGCATGATCGGTTCGATAAGAGTGCGGTCTAAGAGGCTGGACTTTCAGTGGGAGTTCACCTCGGAAGAACATCGAGGCTTTGATCGCGGCAGCACGAATGCGGCCCGCACCTTGCTCGTTGAGCAGAAAGCCGATTGCAGGCGATCTCTCAGGTGGTCGACTGAACCTTGTCGACCTGATGAGGTTGGTCTGCCTCCTCGATGCTGGGGGAGGCGAATTCTCGACGCATGGCTCGCATGAGGCTGTGTAATTGAGGCCTCAGTTCCGCGTTTTCCCCGAGCCGGCCGAAGGGATTGAGGGCGTCTGCATGGTTTCGGAAGTCCCTTCCGCAGTCCGCACAGTCGGGACAATCGTGTCGTTGCCTCTTGCTGATGCATGAAAATGACCACGTACCGGTGGAGGAAACCATAAAGAGCTTGCTGCACCTAGGCGCGCGTCACCAGCGGATCACGACGACTTTTTCAGTTCCATTGGCGAGTTCGACAGCCTCGGTGCCATCTTGCTTGCGGCTCTGGATTTCGCGCTCTCAACGGCTTCAACCCCGGCGGCAACGGCCGCAATGCTTCATCGACCTCGGCGACACAGACCAATGTTTCTTCCGGGAGGTCCTTGATTTGGTTTCAGCAACTGGCGAACGTTCATGGCAAATCTCCTTGGCGCTGCGGGGAGCAGATACCTGCTTTCGCCGGCGCGAACCATGGTTCGTGAGAAAAGTTCCGTTCGCCAGCGCACTGATCAAAATGCGGCGCGAGAGTATCGGCCTAGGTTAAGTTTGCTCCTCCAACCCATGCCAGTTCGCCGGCGCTTCGTGCTCGAACTCAAGGAGATCGGTAGCAGCCTTCCCCCGCCCAGAACATTCTGCTGGACGGCATCGAAGGAGATGTGCGCCGCCCACCTCCAAGTGCTCGGGTACTGCTTCGGATCTTTTCCAGTCGCAGTGGCCTGGAATCACGCGCAGTAATTTTCCAGTAAACTCAGCCTTTCGGAATACCATCCGAACCCACACCGTTAGGTCATTCAGCTCGCAGTACGGCCGATGATCCGCGCCGAAATGTCACCGTCACCGACCGAACAGGCGTTCGCCGAAGCGGTGGCAGTGATGATTTGGAGCGATGCCACTCTTGCCGAGCGGTCGTCGCAACAAGTCCACGAATTCCAGAGCTGCTGGTGCTTCACCGTTTGAGCATGGCCGAGATGCCATGCCGGATAAGAGGAACGTGTTGGGCGAACCGAAGCCCCGCATGGCGTGCAAGCCGTGCCGCCGGTCGCTCGCTTGAGTAGAGTCGGACGAGTATATTCGTAGCATGGTAGAGCGGCGCCGCCGACAGGCGCAGCCGCCTTTCGTATCTGTGCAGCATGTCGGGATCGGCAATGTCACGGCGGTCGCGACTTGCAGTCAGGATTGCATCGGCGAGTTGCTTTTGGCTGCTGAGACCGATGTTGAAGCCATGCGCTGTCACCGGGTGCATTCCAATAGCAGCGTCACCGATGAGTGCGGCACTCGGAGCCCTGAGTTCGTGCGCCCACGTGGTGACCAGCGGAAAGGCGTGGCGGCTGCTTGCCAATGTCATTTCCCCGAGACGGCCTTGACACCGCTTCGTCAATTCCCTGAGGAACAAATCGTCGTTGGAGGCAAGCAGTCTGCCGACCTCGCTTGAGGGCAGAGTGAGCAGCAACGAGGAGACCCCCTCCCCCAGAGGCAACATCGCTATCGTTTGATGGTGATCGAACCATTCGGTTGCCACATGGTGATGGGCGCGTTCATGCCGCACCCGACAGATCAGCATCGAGTGGCCAAGCCGATTGATGTCGGCGCCGATGCCGAGCAGATCACGCGTGGGAGACAGGCGCGAATCTGCGGCAACAACAAGCCTGGCGCTCAACTGCATGCCGTCAGAAAGCGTAACCACTGCTCCTTTGTGGCTGGTCCTTGCATGGACGACCGAGTGGCCGCACCGCAGCTCTGGCTGATCACGCAGCCGAACGATTTTGAACAGCGCATCGCGAATGCGGCAGTTCGGGACCAAAATTCCGAGGGGCTCTCCACACGCTCTTGGAGCATTAAAACGCAGAGCGAAAGCGCTCGATCCGTTGAGGACGCGTGCGCCTTGAAGTGGTGATTTGTCCGAAGCGGGAATGATATCCCAGGCGCCGAGCTCCCGAAGGATTCTGATCGAGGCATGAGTCAGCGCGATCTCGCGACCGTCGAACGCCGGATTCGCGAGCCTTTCCCGGGCCTGCGCTTCAACAAGTGCCACTTTGAGTTTGCTCTGGGCAAGCGAGGCGGCGAAGGAAAGTCCGACCGGCCCCGCGCCAACGACAATGATGTCGAAGCTGTTATCGGAGACGGCCATCAGCGTGGCGCCATCGGGTCGGCTCTCCAGTGTTCAGGCACGAATTGCGAAATCAAAAACGCCTTTGATGCTAGTTTAAGCACGACGCGCGCAAGCTATGGCCGCCTAAATAAGTGGCAAGCCGCCTTATCAGCGGCAGATGCTCACAAAGCCGTTGCTTGACCGCTGATGCTGGCAAGTAAGCGGTCGATCGGGCCGTTGCTGCGGCGCGATCTCGCGATCCTGGCCACGGAAGTGCTGCTGCTGCTGCTGATATTGCTGCCGCCGCAGCCTGTTCTCCAGCATCAGTAATTGGTTCTGCTCGACCAGCGCATTGCGATTGGCGGAGTTGAGGACTGGTGCCGAGGCGACTTGATCCGGCAACGTCGCCGTTCCCAGCATTCCCGACATGAAGATCGTCAATAGGCGAAATCGCGACATCTATACACTCCTGCAAACAAAACTTTGGCATACGCAGTTGCCCGGTGATGCCACCATGCCCGCAGGACCAGCGAACATGGCCAGCGTCTGACGCCGCTCTGCTGCCGTCCCGCGATGTCTTGAGCACGCGGTCAGCAGCCTCGCGTCCGAGCGCCTTGGGTTCACATCGACGGTTGTCAGTTGCGGACGCGCCGCAAGCTCCACAACGTTCTCAAAACTAGCGAGGGCTACATCGGCATGTATTAGCGAGCCATCTCGCAGAGCGGGTCGCACGCACCCTGGGCGATCTGATCGTTGCCGCCGGAGGTCGCGTTCAGCCTTTGCTCACAAGAATCCGGCCGCCGCCTTGCGCAGCCACGCTTCGGCCCACTTTTGGCTTTGGCCGTTCTTCGTGTGGGTCTTGATTCAAACCGATCGCCGAGGCGTTCGGCGGCGCGATTCGTCGACGTAGGCATGGATTCTCTCCCTGAAGGACTGGCCGATGAAACCACGCCGATGAGTAGATAACCCTGATCTAGGTCAAGCGGTGTGAGTAATCCGGCGACCGCGGTTCGACGATCACCCGCCTGCATATTGGGCGGAATGGGCGACGTAATCTTTCGAGCGACACAGGCTTTTCACAGATCAGCGTCAACCGGCGGCAGGTGAAGCTGCCTATGCAACCTCAGCAGTAGTTCCACTCGGCTTATCACCGGCATCCCAACAGTCGTCTGCAGAGCGGCTTGAATCAGCGTTCTGGCTTGTCTTCCTGGTCGACAAGGATACGCTCTGCTGCCCCGTCGAGATCTTCGTACTGACCGCTTTTCAATGCCCATAGGAAGCCAGACAGCCCAAGCCCGCCGAGGAGCAGGGTCCCAGGTATCAAATAGGCAAGCGTCCTCATTACAACTGTACCCGTCCGCCATTGTTGGAGTGTCTATCATTGGCAACAGTTTCCGCTGGTGCGTGCCGAACAAAGCCTTCCAGGCGCAATGCATTCCCGATCACCAGCAGTGATGACGCAGACATAGCAATCGCCGCGATAAGCGGAGTGGCGTGCCCTAGAATAGCGATTGGTACAGCGATGGTATTGTAGAGAGTCGCGACGGCGATGTTTTGGCGGATCAGGCTTCCTGCCTTGCGCGAGACGTCCAGCGCGAGCGGCACCGCCAGGAGGCTTTCGCGCAGGAAGACGAAATCCGCGGCGTTGCGGCCAACATCGGCGGCGGTGGCCGGTGCGATCGAGACATGCGCTGCGCTCAGCGCCGGCGTATCATTGAGGCCGTCGCCAACCATCAGAACCCTGTGCCCCACTTTCGCGAGGGTCTCGATGCGTTCGAGCTTGCCGGATGGCAGCAGGCAGGGAACGAAGTTGTCGATTCCGAGTGACTTCGCAACCTCGGCACAGGCCGCCGCGGTATCGCCTGACAGCATTTCCACGGGAACCCTGGCGTCGCTCAATTGATCGATGGCCGCTCTGGCGTCGACCCGCAACGCATCCTCGAAAGCGAAGGAAGCGACAATCATCCCGTTCTTCGTGAGAACGGTTCCGCCGTAGCCATGTTTGGCTTCGCCGCCGGTTCGAGCCTTCCATCCAGCCCATCCGCGTCGGCCCAGTCGCCAGGTGCTTCCCGCATCAGTGGCCTCGATTCCGAATCCCGGATGCTCGGTGACGGCATCGAATTTGAGCTGCCCGCCAGGAATGGCAAAGCCGGCTATGGCCTTTGAAAACGGATGACGCGAGTGCGCCGCCAGGTCGGCTGCGACTGCCAGCATGGCCGGATCGATCGACGGCGCGTTAACGAGCCGGGGCTGGCCAAGCGTCAGCGTTCCGGTCTTGTCGAACACGGCAATGTCGACAATTGCCAGGCGTTCCATGGCGGAGCCGTCCTTGACCATAATGCCGTTCTCAAACAGGCGCCGCGCGGCGACCACCTGCACGATCGGCACGGCGAGGCCAAGCGCGCAGGGGCACGTGATGATGAGAACGGCGATGGCGATCGTCATCGCCCGGTGCCAGTCGCCGGTCGCCACTATCCAGCCCAGGAATGTCACGAAGGCGGTGAGATGAACCATGGGCGCGTAGAGCGCCGAAACGCGGTCGGCGATACGGCGATATTGCGCGCGGCCGCCCTCGGCGGCCTCCATCAACCGGACCATTTCCGCCAGGAATGAATCTTTTGCGGCGGCTGTCGCCTCAATCGTCAGCGGGCCGGTAAGATTGAGCACGCCGGCCTGTACCGCTTCGCCCGGCGCTACGTTTTTCGGCGTGCTTTCGCCTGAGGCCAGCGAGCAGTCGAGATCCGACGTTCCCTGGATGATCTTGCCGTCGACGGGGATCCTCTCACCGGCCGCGATCAACATCCGCATGCCTGGTTCGATCTCGCCGACCGGCAGATAGTCGCGCGCGCCATCGCCGCGCAGCACCATGGCGCCACGCGCGGCCAGCTGAGACAGGCCTTTCACGGCAGTTCGGGCACGCTCCCGCATCACATGATCCAGCGTGCGTCCGATCAAAAGGAAGAACAGCAGCGATACCGACGCGTCGAAATAGGCGTGGTCGCCATGATTGATCGTCTCATAGAGGCTCATGGCGTAGGCGAGCGAAACACCGACCGCGATGGGCACGTCCATATTCATGCGGCCATGACGCAAGGCGTTCCAGGCCGACCGGAAGAAGATGCCGCCGGCGAAGGCGAGGGCAGGAATGGCGATCAGCGCCGAGACCCAGTGAAACAGGTCGCGGGTAGCACCTTCGGCGCCGGACCAGACAGAGACCGAAAGCAGCATGATGTTGCCCGCCGCAAAACCGGCAACAGCGACGGCGCGGATCAGTTCGGCAAGCGTCTTGTCCTTGTCGTCGATCTCGGGTGCGAACAGATGCGCCTCGTAGCCAAGCCTGCCAAGCGCGGCGACGAACGGTGGCACCTCGTCTCCACGCCACCGGACCGCGACCCGTTTCGTCGACAGGTTGACGCGCGCGCTTTCGACGTGATCGAGCTTTCCAAGTGCCGCCTCGATCGTCTGGATGCAGGCGGCGCAATGAACCGTCGGCACTGAAAGGTCGGTCTGCCGAAGATCGTCGCCAAGCGATCGGCTCGCCAACCTGATTTCCTGGCTGGATGGCAGGACCCATGTGGCGCCGTTCAGATCCAGCGCCGTTTCAGCGCCCGGTGCACAACAGCTCATTGCAGAGCCCCATGAGAGATCATGATCCTGCTGACGTCGCGATAGGGTCGTGCCAGGCCGGCATCGGCGTCGACTTCGACGATCCAGACGCCGTCCTTCGGCATCTGCTGCGCTGCGAATTCCTTGCCTGAGGCGAGGGCGAGCGTGACGGACTTGTCGTCTTTCTCGTAGGCGGGATGACGAAACAGCACCTTGACGCCGTGCAGAGGAACCGGCTTGCCGGCCGCGTCGGAGAGGCTGTAGCGGACTTCGCCCCATGCGATGGTCAGCTTGCCGGTCCAACCGAGCGCGGCTTGGGCGCGGCCGGCCTCGGCCTCCTTGTTGAATTGCTGGCTCGCCACATATGTGTTCTCGACGACAAGGCCGGTCCAACTGGTGTTGGCGAGCGTGGCCATCGTCAGATTGACCGCGATGACCACGCCGAAGAAGGTGAGAATGATGGCCAGCATGTGCCTGCCGGTGAATTCGCGAGGCTTTTGGGCATTGGCGGTCATTTGGCGGCCTCTGGCGCGTTGAATGTTGCGGTGTACTCGTTCGACTCGGAGCTCGCTCTGTCCTCGACACGGAACTTGAAGGTCTGTGCCGGAGCGTGGATCTGGTCCGCCGGCTGGCGAACGAAGACCTTCAACGTTTTCAGGCGATCGGGCTCGACCGGGATGGCAAACGAGCGGCCCGCCTTGATGTCGTCCCCGACCACGCTCATTTCGCCTCCTTGCAAGCCCTGCATGGTGACAACAATGATCCGCGGCTCGGGGATCATGTTGAGCAGTTTGACGGTGTAGCCGTTGCGGATCGAGCCGTCGGACAACGTTACGAATTGCGGATTGCGATCGTGCAGCACATTGACTTCGAGCCTGTCGCGCGTCAGCAGCGAATAGAGCAGACCCAGGCCGATCAGCGACCACAGACCCATGTAGACGTAGGTGCGTGGCCGGAAGATCTTGCTGACATGGAAATGCGCCACCTTGTCGGAGAACAGGCCATCAGCGGTCCTGACCAGCGACGGGTTGACTGAACTGGAGCCGCCCGCGGTCGCCAACATCATGTTGGCGTTGTAATCGGAGAGCGTTGCGTAGGAAATCAGTCCGCGCTCTTTGCCGAGCTTGTCCATGACGCCGTCGCAGGCGTCGATACACAGCGCGCAGGTGATGCATTCGAGCTGCTGGCCGTCGCGAATGTCGATCCCCATCGGGCAGACCGCGACACAGGCATTGCAGTCGACGCAGTCGCCGACGGACTGCCCTGTCGCTTGCACCTTCTTGGCGTGACGCGAGCGCGGTTCGCCGCGCCAGTCATTGTAGGTGACGGTAAGCGAATTCTCGTCGAGCATGGCTGCCTGGATGCGCGGCCATGGGCACATATAGGTGCAGATCTGTTCGCGCATCAGGCCACCGAACGTGTAGGTGGTCGCCGTCAACACGGCGATGGTGATGTAGGCGACAGGCGCGGCGGTACCGGTGAAAAGTTCGCGAGCCAAACTAGGCGCATCGGCGAAATAGAAGATCCAAGCACCGCCGGTGGCCGCGCCGATGACCAGCCAGATCGTGTGCTTCGATAGGCGCAGCACCAGCTTGCGGGCGGTCCAGGGACCAGCGTCAAGCTTCATGCGGGCGTTACGGTCCCCCTCGACCGCACGTTCGACGACAAGAAACAGGTCGACCCATACGGTCTGCGGACATGCATAGCCGCACCAGGCACGGCCGACAGTCGAGGTAATCAGGAAAAGCCCAACGCCGGCCATGACCAGGAGGCCGGCCACATAGAAGAATTCCTGGGGCCATATCTCGATGAAAAAGAAGTAGAAGCGCCGGTTGGCGAGGTCGAGCAGCACGGCCTGATCCGGAGCAAATGGACCGCGATCCCAACGCAGCCAAGGCGTCAGGTAGTAGATGCCGAGCGTGATCGCCATCACCAGCCATTTGAAGCGGCGAAAGTTGCCCGAGACGCGCTTTGGGAAGACTTTCTTGCGTCTGGCATAATGCGGCTGGCGGGTATTCGAGGAATTTGGGGCCGAGCCTTCGAGCCGTTCAGTTCGCGTATCATTGCGCACGTGCGTACCACTCCCATCCGAAGTCAGAAGGGGATTTCGTGCCGCATCGACGAGCGGCGCAGCCGAAATGGTGTCGAGGCCCGGCTTGCGCCGGGCCCCGTCGCTTGGCAGGGGGAGGCCGAGAATAGGCCTTGCCTTCCTATTCTCCGCCGCCAAGCGAATGGACATAAACCGCAAGCTCCTTGACTTTGATCTCGCCGAGACGGCCGAGCCAGGCCGGCATGACACCTTCCTTTGGCGCGCGGACCTGGGCTGCGACCGCTGCCTCGCCGGCCCCGTGCAGCCAAATGGCGTCGGTGAGGTTGGGGCCCCCAAATTCCCTGTTCCCTTCCGCGTTCTCACCATGACAGGCGACGCAATTGTCGGAAAAGACTTTGGCACCGGATTGGATCAGACTTGCATCGGCGACCTTGCCAGAGAGGCTGACGACATATGCGCTAACCTGCTTGATCTCGTCGGCGGTGATGATGTCCCCGAACGCCGGCATTTCCGACAGGCGCGTGTCCGGATCCGAAGCGAAGCGGATGCCATGGGTGATCGTCTGCTGGATCTGCTCGGCCTTGCCGCCCCACAGCCAGTCGTCGTCGTTTAGGTTGGGAAAGCCCTTGGAACCTTGGGCGCCGGAGCCGTGGCACTGCGTGCAGTTGACCTTGAATGCGGCGCCGCCGGCGGCGATGGCGAATTCGCGCAAGGCATCGTCCGCAGCGATCTCCGAGACACTTTTCGACTTCACCGCCGCGAGGTATTTGCTCTTCGCTGCTTCCGCATCCGCCAGTTCGTTCTTGACGTCATTGCGGCTCGAATAGCCGAGAACACCCGTCGTCGCCGAATGCAGCAGTGGCCATGCGGGATAGGCGATTGTGTAGCCGATCGCCCACACGATGGTGACGTAGAAGATGGTGATCCACCAACGCGGAAGCGGGTTGTTCAGCTCGCGGATGCCATCCCATTCGTGGCCGGTGGTCGAGACCCCAGAGACTTCATCGATGTGCTCCTCGCTCATGATCACTCGTCCTGAAGCGGAATTCGGGCAGCTTCGTCCGCCAACTTACGGCTGCCGGGACGCAGGACGAAGACACTTGCCCCCGCAAAGAAAAGCGCCATGGCAACCAGACCCCAGCTGTCGGCAAACTCCCGCATAAGATTGTAATTCATGGAAAACTCCTCAGCGGTAACCGGCGCCTTCGTCGTAGTTCTTAAAATCGACCAGCGTGCCGAGCATCTGCAGATACGCAACGAGCGCATCCATTTCGGTGACCTGTTGCGGGTTGCCGTCGAAGTCGCCGATCTTGGCCTTGGGATAACGGGCCTCAAGACCTGATGTGTCGGCGTTGGGATCAGCCTGCGCCATCAGATCGGCGTTGGCGTTGGCGACCATGTCATCGTTGTAGGGAACGCCGACCCGCCGGTTGGCGACCAGATGCGTCGAGAAGTCCTTCACCTCGATCGGCGCGTCCTTCAGGAAGGCGTAGCTGGGCATGATGGATTCCGGCACAACGGAACGCGGATCCGAAAGATGGGCGACATGCCAGGCGTTCGAGTAGCGGTCACCGACCCGGGCCAGATCCGGCCCCGTCCGCTTCGATCCCCATTGGAAGGGGTGATCGTACATTGACTCGGCGGCCAGGCTGTAGTGGCCGTAGCGCTCGACCTCGTCGCGGAACGGCCTGATCATCTGGCTGTGGCAGAGGTAGCAGCCCTCGCGCACATAGATGTTGCGCCCGACGAGCTCGAGCGGCGAGTACGGACGCATGCCTTCCACCTTCTCGATCGTGTTGTCGAGATAGAAGAGCGGCGCGATTTCGACGATACCGCCGACAGTCACGACAAGAAGGGAGCCTACGAGAAGAAGCGTGGCGTTCTTCTCGATAATGGCATGTTTGTCGATCAAGCCCATTGGTTTGGCTCCCTGGCAGGCTGAATGACAGGCGCGGCACCCGACATCGGCCTCTCCTCGCGTTGACGGCCGAGGATTGTCATCGCGATGTTCCAGGCCATGATCAGGGCGCCCGAGAGATACATGGCGCCGCCTATGGCGCGCATGACGTAGTAGGGGCGCATGGCAGCGACGGTCTCGGCGAAGGAGTAGACCAGGAAGCCCTGCCCGTCGTATTCGCGCCACATCAGGCCCTGCGTGATGCCGGACACCCACATGGCGGCGGCGTAGACGACGATGCCGAGCGTCGCCAGCCAGAAGTGCCAGGTAACCAGCCGCAGCGAATAGAGCCGGTTACGGTTCCAGAGCTTCGGTACCATGTAGTAGATCGCGCCGAACGAGATCATGCCGACCCAGCCGAGTGCACCGGAGTGCACGTGACCAATTGTCCAGTCGGTATAATGGGACAGCGAGTTGACCGCCTTGATAGCCATCACCGGGCCTTCGAAGGTCGACATGCCGTAGAAGGCGACGGCCATCACCATCATGCGGATGATCGGGTCGGTGCGCAACTTGTCCCAGGCTCCGGACAGCGTCATCAAGCCGTTGATCATGCCGCCCCAGGACGGCATCCACAGCATGATCGAGAACACCATGCCGAGCGTCTGTGCCCAGTCGGGCAGAGCGGTGAAATGCAGGTGGTGCGGCCCGGCCCAGATGTACAGGAAGATCAGTGCCCAGAAATGGATGATCGAGAGCCGGTAGGAATAGACTGGCCGGTTCGCCTGCTTGGGCACGAAATAATACATCATGCCGAGGAAGCCGGCGGTGAGGAAGAAGCCGACGGCGTTGTGGCCGTACCACCACTGCGTCAGCGCGTCCTGGACGCCGGAAAAGGCGGAGTAACTCTTGGAACCGAGGAAAGAGACCGGCATCGACAGGTTGTTGACCACATGCAGCATCGCGATGGTCACGATGAAGGAGAGGTAGAACCAGTTGGCGACGTAGATGTGCGGTTCCTTGCGCTTCAGGATCGTGCCGAGGAACAGGATGAGGTAGGCGACCCAGACGATGGTCAGCCAGACGTCGACATACCATTCCGGTTCGGCGTATTCGCGGCTCTCGGTGATGCCGAGCAGGTAGCCTGTCGCGGCCATGACAATGAAAAGCTGGTAGCCCCAAAAGACGAACCAGGCGAGATCGCCGCCGAACAGGCGAGCGCGGCAAGTGCGTTGCACGACGTACAATGACGTGCACAGCAGCGCGTTGCCGCCGAAGGCGAAGACGACCCCGGACGTGTGCAGCGGCCGCAAGCGGCCGAAATTGAACCAAGGCTGAACGTTGAGATCGGGGTAGGCCAGCTGCAGCGCGATAACGACGCCGACCAGCATGCCGACGACGCCCCAGAACATCGTGGCGATGGCGCCGTAGCGGATCGGACCGTCCATATAGGCGGACGGGTCGATCGGAGCGGCCGGCTTGAACTCCGAGTTGCGCAACAAGATCCCGATAAAGGCAATAAGGGCAAAAGACAGCACCCCCATATGCTGGCGGAAAGGTCCATCAATGCCGAAGCCAGCAGCCACCAGGGCTGCAAAGGCAAAAAAGCCCACCACGACGATCGCTGTGCCGAATTTCATCGCAAATCCTGATCCCGAATCGGGCGCACGCCAAATCCGCTCGGCATCAATTGCGCAGCTGCCCTCTGCCCGCCCTGATCCATGTCAGGTGCCAGGTTTGTTTGGTAGAATCGAGTTTGCGCAAATCAGAGCGGACGTTGGGGCGGGCGGGTATGTCGAAGCGCGGCCGGCGAGCTTTGCGGAACTCTTGCCGGCTGCCTTGCTATCCGACAAGGGTCGCTGATGCTCTTGGGTCTATGCTACCGGGGTTCTCGAGGCTACAGCAATACATTGTGCTCGAACGCAGCATGTCCTGCCGCGGATTCGAGTTGGCGGCGCAGAGCCCGCCGCTTGGGCTTATCCAAACTGCCGCGGCCTTCGGCCGCCGCAACGCTGCTCCAGCCGGCCGACGCTCTCCACCCTCACATGGCGCTTGTTGTCGATCCGGATCACGCCTTCAGCTCGCAATCGAGTCAGCTGGCGGCTCACGGTCTCATTCGTCAGGCCAAGGAAATCAGAGATGTCGGCACGAGTCAGTGGCAGATCGAAGGACGCCGAGATAGCGGCCGGATCAACACTGGAATCCATGTTCAGGGCGAGCATGACAAGAAAACTCGCCACCTTTTCCGATGCCGTCTTGCGCCCGAGCGTCACCATCCATTCGCGTGCTGCGTCAAGTTCGTCCAGCGCCTGCTTGAGCAGGCGATGCTCGAGTTCCGGTGATTCCTTCACCATCCGTTCGAGGGCTGCCTTGGGGAACGAACACAGCGTGACAACGGTTGCCGCTTCCGCACTGATCTCGCTTTCGACCTTGAAGGGTCGCCCCAGAAAATCCGGTGCAAACTGGAGCCCTACGATCTGCTGGCGCCCATCCGAAAGGCTCTTCGTCAGCTTGACCACGCCTGAAAGCACATTCGAATAGCTGTTGACGGCCTCGCAGTCGCCGACCAGTTCGACTCCTGGCTCGATCTTGTGCCGCGATGAACTCCTGGCAAGCGCAGCCAAACGGTCTGGATCGAGCGCGCCGCAAATACCGCGACGCCTTCCCTCGCAAGAGCGGCAAAGAACGGGAATGCCGGCACTGTGAATGCCCTGCCGTAATGTCATGCGCTCGCTCTATCCTCTTCCAAGCACCGACAGGGTAGCAATCCAGGGTAGAAAAATCCTTGCGGCAGTTTGTCCGAGCTGCACTTGATCGAAATCAGGGCGTTGGCCGGCCAACCAGTCAAGAGTTCCAGCGGTGCACATGGTGACCACGACATGCAGTCGAAAGTAGCTTGCTCGGATTGTCGAAAACGTCCCTCGCTATACCAGCTATCCGACCGCACCGCATTTCCACGTGGGCGTCGATGCTGCGGCTTATCGTGGCTGGCTGGAGGCGCTCGGCGAGGACGATGAGATATCGCTCTACGTGCACATCCCTTTCTGCGCCAAGCTTTGCTGGTTCTGCGCGTGCCACACCAAGCAGACACGCCACTATGAACCGGTCACCAAATATCTGAGATCGCTGCATGCGGAGATCGCCACCGTCTCATGTCTCGCCGGAGGCAAGGGCCGGGTGCGTGCCGTCCATTTCGGTGGCGGCTCACCGACGATGCTCAAACCACAGGACATGGTGGCGCTCGGAGCCGTTCTGCGCAACAGCTTCTCATTTCTTCCCGGCGCCAAGATCAGCGGCGAAATCGAACCCAACGATATGGACGAAGCGCGCCTCGACGCACTTGCCGAAATCGGCATGACGAGGGCCAGCCTCGGGGTCCAGGATTTCGATCCGAAGGTGCAGAAGGCCATCAATCGCGAACAGATCTTCTTGCAGACCAAGACAGTCGTCGACGGCGTTCGGGCACGCGGCGTCGAGTCGGTTAACCTGGACCTGCTCTACGGCTTGCCGCACCAGACCAGGGAGAGCGTCTTGTCCACCGTCAGGCAGGCGCTGACGCTCGAGCCCGACCGGATCGCCCTCTTTGGCTATGCGCATGTGCCATGGTTCAAGAAACATCAGACAATGATCGACGAGGCCTGGTTGCCAGGCCCGGAGGAGCGGTTTGCCCAATCGCAACTGGCAGCTCGCGCCATACTCGACCAAGGATACGAAGCAATCGGGCTCGACCATTTCGCCAAACCGGGGGATGCGCTGGCGCTTGCCGCGCATGCGGGGATGTTGCGTCGCAACTTTCAGGGCTACACCGAGGATCGCTGCGAAACCTTGATCGGCCTCGGCCCGTCATCCATCAGCCAATTCCGACAAGGCTATGTACAGAACATGCCTTCGACCGCCGAGTATGGCCGCATGGTGGATGACGGTGGGTTGGCTTCGGTCCGCGGAATTGCTTTTTCCGACGACGACCGCGCTCGCGGTTGGATCATCGAGCGCCTGATGTGCGATTTCGGCTTCTCGGCAGTCGATTTGGTGGAACGCTTCGGCAAAGCCGGCCAGAAGCTCCTTCTTCGGTCGAGTACCGTGGCCCTCGACAAGTCGGTCCGACTTGAACTCGACGGCGATCGTTTCGTCGTACCGCTGGAAAGTCGTCCCTTTGTCAGATGCGTCGCTGCGAAGTTCGACAAATATCTCAAAACGGGAAAGGCCAGGCACTCCGTGGCAGTTTGAGCCAGCGAGTGCGTCGCGGTCCGCGCAGGGCCCATCATCGGTGACCTATTTGCCAGACGATGTTGCCCGCGCACACCCTTGTTTGACAGGCACGGTGCGCCACAATTGCACTTGACTGACTCTCTGCTTCGGTCATTCGGAATCTGAGGCTTTCAAAGACCGCGATTCGTCTGAGATGCTGGCCGTCGCCAGACCTTCTTTTCTGGCCTTGGCAAACGCTCGGTCGCCGTCCAGAAATCCCGCCAGCATAAAAGGAATGAGTTCCGCGACTGTTTCAGACTCGCCGTAAGTCTGACGATAGAGCGCAGCATAGGCGTTGAGTTCTTGGCTCAAGTCCGCGCTGACGGTGATGGTAATCTTCAAGGGCGTTCGGTCTGGAAGCTTGCCAAGTTTCAAGTTGGCCATAATCACTCCCGTTCAATCTTGTATGGCCGCAGCAAGAGATCCTTGTGCACGATGACGCGCAGTGGCCAGCCTGGTCGGATCGTTATGGTGGGCTGAACGTTGAGATTTTTCTCAGTTATGCGCTGGCCGGCTCGACTGACGTTCTGCTGGGCGGATTCGCGGATCGCCTTGACCAGATCGCTTTCATTGTCTCCGAGGCTCAATTCGGTGCCCACGCCAAGCAAGGTCGCGAGCGCAACCCCCTTGATCAGCTGCCAGGTGTGGAAATCCACCTTGTCCTCAAGCCCCGCATATCCGGCGGTGTCTGTCGCCGGCAGATTATCGATCTCGATCGAGGACCCGTCCGGCAGGATTATTCGCTGCCAGACCAGCAATGCGCGCTTTTGCCCAAACGCCACCACGCTGTCATAGGTGCCGATCAGCCGGGAACCTTGTGGAATGAGCAAGATGCTGCCAGTGACTGTGTCTTGCACATTCTCTGTGACCTGCGCGACGACGAGGCCGGGTAGGTCGGAATTGATCCCGGTAATGAGGCTTGCCGCGATTACGCTGCCAGCCATCAGTTGGTAGGGCGAGGCAGACGTCTGCAGCGCATGCGGATTGTAGATTCCGCTTGTGCTCCGCTGACTGACAAAATCCAGTTTGCGCTGTTGGTTGTTCTGATCGCCCTCGGCTGGTGCAACGGAAGCCGACCCGGCTGTCGCTCCGGATTGCGGCGCTTCAGGCCGCTGCTGTAGACTCTCCTCGCCGCCAGCGAGATCTGTCGGTTTGGGCCGATTGTCGATCCGGAACAACACTTGCGACTCGCGCGCTTCGATCGCCTGCTGGGCAAGGCGTTGATCCTCGGCGGAGACCTCCTGTCCCGGCGCAATTCCGAGTTGGCGCTGCCGCTCGAGGATGGGGCGGCCGAGATCACCGGGTAGCGGCGGTCCGAGCACCGGGGCCTTCGGCTTGACGCCGGAATAGTCCCTGGGCAGGCTGTCGAGCCCCTCGGCGGTGGGCTTGTGGTCAGGATGGTAGAGGTCTTCCGCCTGCTCTTTGAATCGCAATGCCGGCCCCTGAAGCGCAATGATCATGACGCCCAGAATGGCACCACATCCGGCGGCAGAGATCGCGACAATCACCCCCCGCCTGAAGCGCACAGCACCGCGGGGTGAGGCGCGCAGCTGCAGCTGGTCGGGATCGAGTTTCGGCGGCGCATTGGAGTGGGACGTATAGGTCATGAGCCTTTTCCCCTCACCTGCCGAAACCGGCAAAGAGTGGCATCCGACGCGGCAATTGCCGGCCGTCCATCCTTGAGATGCGCACGACCTGCTGCGGCTTGGCGCCGAGGCGCAGTTCGGCCGCGGCGAACAGGCGATCGACGATGTAGTAGTTGCCGCGCATGCGGTAGTTGACCAACTGATTGCCGCCGTCAGCACCGACGATGAAGAGCGGCGGCGCCTCGCCCTGATCGATGCGGCGCGGGAATTCGATATAGACTTTGCTGCCGTCGTCAAAGGCCCGTGTCGGTCTCCAGGGCGGTGTGTCGCCGGCGATCGAATAGCGGAAGCGGATATTTTCGAGCGCAACATTCGATGCGACCGGCGTTGCAGCGTCGGCCTGAACGTTTCGCCGGGAGAGCGCAAGGATCTGGTCTTCGCTGTAGGTCCAAGAGATGGCCGCCATTGCGGTCTTCTCCGTGCTTTGGAGCTGCAAGTGATAGGTGCGTCGATCCGTGGTGATCACCAGATTTGTGGTAAGCTCGGGCGCGAACGGCTTCACCAAAACATGGGTGCGCTGACCGTCACCGGTGCCACTGACGGTGTCGCCGATGACCCAGCGGATCGTGTCCCCGGCGGACACAGCCGTCAGCTTCTCGCCCGGCTGCAGAGCGATGTCGGTGACGCGCTCCGGCGCTGCAAAGAGCTGATAAAGCGCGCCATCGGTGAAGGGATAGACCTGGACCGCGTTGACATAGCCATACCTGGTTGGCTGCCGAGTTGCGGCCCTATTGGCATCGGCAACGCGTTCTTCAGGAGAGCGCTTGTCCTCGGCGAACTTGACTGGGTCAGGCTGCAACTGGCCGGGAAGCGGTAGCGGCTTTGGCACCTCGACGATTTTAACCGGTTTCTCTGGCGGCTTCTCGATCGACGCTGCTTTGAAGTCGGCAGCGTCATAGGCAATCTCGGGCGGCGGCACCGGCTTGGATGCGCAGGCGGACAGCACCGCTGCCGAGGCCGACAGGATCAGCGCGGCACGGAGCGATGGGGCTTTATTTGTCATTGGCGGGCTCCTTGGGGGAAACGGAGGTCGGCGCGGCACTGTCGAGCTCGCGCGACCAATCGATGGCGTTGATGAAGAGGCCGAGCGGATTCTTGCGCAGTTGGTCTGTATTGCTTGGCGGCCGGATCATAATGGTGAGGATCGCCGTCCAGCGGGTCGTGCTGGCAAGGCTGCCGCGCTCAAAGACCTGCTCGGTCCATTTGACCTGGAACGAGCTACCGGAGGCCCGCACCACGCTGGTCACCTGGACGGACACGCTTCGCGTTCCGATCTGACCGAAAGGATCGCTCGCCTTGGCATATTCGTTGAGGAAGAGCGCGGCGCGGTCGCTGGCAAAGTCATAGGCGGCCAACCAGTTCTGCCGCACCAACACCGGATCGGTGGAAACGGAACGGATATTCTGAATGAAACGGCCAAGATGCCAGGCGATCTGGGCGTCCGTCGGCTCGTAGTCCCGGATTGCCGAGGCTACGGCGCGCGCCTCGCCGAAGCGGTCGACCTCGACGACGTAGGGCACAACCCGGCTTTGCATTGACTGCCAAACGAGCCCGCCGGAGAGCCCGGTTGCCAATGCCAGGCAGCCAAGAGCCATCAGCCGCCAGTTGCGGGCCTGCACCCGCGATGAGCCGATGCGCTCATCCCACAGCTGGCCCGCCTTCTGGTACGGTGTGATGGGCTCGGGTGTCTTGCCGTAGCGTTGAACGGATCGCTTGAAGAGCATCTAGTCGTCCTTGTCGTTGAGAGAGGGATTGGCGCTACCGCCCGGTCTGTCACCATCGCGCACCGCCTGCATGGTGGCGTGGCGGTGGGCTCGCGCAGACTGCTGGGAACGCAGGCGCCTGGCCCAGCTAGGGGCAGCATCGGTGGTCGGACCCGCAGGAGTTTCGGTCATCGAGGCGATGGGAGACCCGCCGGTCGCGGTCCATGCGGCCTGGCGCCCGGCATCAGCGCTGCGCCCGAAGGTTTCCGCGGCAGATCGTGCCGCTCGCACAGCGGCGCCACTGGCGGCACCTGCCACGCCCTGCATCCCGGCAGCCACACCGGACAGGCCGGAGTCAGGCGAGGTTGCGCGCCCTAATTGCCAGGCAGAGGAAGCTGCCGAACCGATCGTGGTGCCGGCGCGAATTGCGGCAAGCCCGCCATCAGCTGCCATGCGCACCCCGGCGATCGCAGCGCCTCCGGCAACGAGTGACGCACCGGCGGCGGCCGCGGCCGTACCCAGTGCAGCGCCCGCACCAAGCTGCGGGGCACCCGAGACGAGACCGGACGCTATTCCAGGCCCGAAAACACCTAGCCCAAGCAGCGCCAGCGCCCCCAACACCTGTGACATGGCGGCGGCCAAATCCGGCTCCTTGCCTTGCAGCGCCGAAGCGAACTCGCCGAACAGCGTGGACCCGACACCGACAATGACCGCAAGCACCATCACCTTGATGCCCGACGAGATCACGTTGCCGAGCACGCGCTCGGCCAGGAACGCCGACCGGTTCCAGACTGCGAAGGGCACCAGAACGAAGCCGGCGAGAGTGGTGAGCTTGAACTCCAGAATGGTGATGAAGAGCTGGATGGAAAGAATGAAGAAGGCAATGATGACCAGGAACCAGGCCACGAGCAGCACGAAAATGGTGAGCGCGTTGCCGAAGATTTCGGGAAAGCCAAGAAGCTGGCTCGCCTGATCCAGCAGCGGCCACGCGCCCTCGAAGCCTGTGGCGGCAATACGTCCGGGCCGCAGGAGACTGTCGGGCGACAGATTGGCGGCCGAAGCGTTGAAGCCCAGCCCTGCGAAGGAGCGGTATATAATGTCGGCGAGATTCTTGAAATTGTTCAGGATGAAAGCGAAGACGCCGACATAGAGCACCTTGCGGATGAAGCGGCCGAGAATGTTGGGCTCGCCGGCGAATGCCCAGGCGAGCCCGGCTAACGTGATGTCGATGCCGATCAGGGTCGTGGTGAGGAAGGCGACATCGCCCGACAGCAGACCAAACCCGCTGTCAATATAGCGGATGAAAGTCTCCATGAAGCGATCGATGACCCCGAGGTCGTTCATTGCGCCTTCCTCGTGACAGATATGGTGATCAGTTGCCGGGATAGGCCGTGCCGGTGCCGAGGAAACGCTTTGTCGTCTGGCGTGCGGCTTCTTCGGACTGCGCCTTGCGAGCCGCATCCTCCGCCTCCGCGCGAAACTGCGTCGCGAGCAGCGTCTGGATCTGCATCTGCTGCTTGGTTGACAGCGCGATCAGTTGGTTGGTGGCCTGGCTTGCCTCAAGCGCACCGGCAGCACCCTGGCTGCGGTTGACGAGATCAGCAAGCAGGTCGCGATCGCCCCGGACGTTCTCGAGGATCTGCGACTGGACACCCATCGTCTGCCGGAACGCCTGCATGGCGCTCTGCCAGCGCTCGCGCGCTGCGCTTGCCACATCGCTGACCTTGATCGTGGCGTCGTAGCTTTCGGGATATTGATTGCGCCACTGGTCCTGCAGCTTGTCCAGATCAAAACTCAGGCCACTCGCCTGGTCCATGAGCCCGTCGATCCGCTGCAGCGAACCGGTGAGCTGGCCTACCGAAGAAAAATCCAGCCTCTGAAGGTTGCGCGCCATGTTCTGCAGCATGGTCGCCTGGTTCTGGAGCGACTGTATCTGGTTGTTGATCTGCTCCAGTGAGCGTGCCGCCGTCAGCACATTCTGGGTGTAGTTCGAGGGATCGAAGACAATGAGCGCGTAGGCTGGCTGGACATAGTCGGCCATCGGTTTGGCCATCAGGGAAAGGGTGATCAGGCCGGAAAGGAAACGGCGCCGCATCATGACGATTACTCCATGTCTGGTTGAGGGAATTGGCGGAGAAGCTCGGCGGCCCAATCGAGCCCGCGGGCATTCAGGAAATAAAAGGCAAAGCCGTCCTGTCCGCGTTCCGACAGGATCTTGTCGATCAGGGTCTGGCTGGCCGGATCGGAGGCGCCGCATAGCGCAAGCGCAATTGGACCCAAGCCCAGCTGAAACAGCCGGTTGCCGCGGCGCGATTGCAGATAATATTGCCGCTTCGGCGTGGCGCGCGCGACCAGTTCGATCTGCCGCTCGTTCAGGCCGAAACGCTCGTAGGCTTCCCGTGCCTGTGGTTCCACGGCACGGTCATTTGGAAGAAAAATGCGCTGTGGGCAGCTCTCGATGATGGCCGGTGCGATTGCAGAGCCAGCGATGTCGGCCAGTGACTGCGTGGCGAAAATGACAGAGACGTTCTTCTTGCGCAGCACCTTCAGCCATTCGCGTATACGCCCCGCAAAGAGCGGATTGTCGAGATAGAGCCAGGCCTCGTCGAGCATGAGCAATGTCGGTCGTCCATCGAACCGCGCCTCGAGGCGATGGAAAAGATAGGTGAGCACCGGCAGCACAGCGCCTTGGCTGTGCATCAGCTCTTCGGTCTCGAAGCACTGCACATCCGACAAGGCCAGCCGATCGTCGTCCGCGTCCAGCAACCGGCCGAAGGGCCCGTCGAGCGTGTAGGGCATCAAAGCGGACTTCAGCGCGTTGGACTGAAGCAAGACCGACAGGCCGGTGAGTGTGCGTTCCTGCGCTGGCGCCGTTGCAAGACTGGTGAGTGCCGACCAGATTGCCTCTTTCGCCTCCGGGGTGACGGTGACGTTCTCATGGGCGAACAGCCCGGCGATCCATTCGGCTGCCCAGCTGCGGATCGCCGGATCGTCAATCTTGCGCAGCGGCTGGAAGGCAAGCGCACCGTGGGCGCGCAGCGCGTGATGCTCGCCACCCATGGCAAGAATTGCGGCCCGGGCTGAATTGCCTTTGTCGAAGACATACACCTGCGCGCCGGCATAGCGTCGGAACTGCAGAGCGAAGAGGGCAACGAGAACCGATTTGCCGGCGCCGGTCGGTCCGACGATCAGCATGTGGCCGACATCGTCGACGTGGGTGGAAAGCCGGAACGGTGTCGACCCGCTGGTTGAGGCGAAGAGAAGCGGCGGGGCCTCTGCCTGTGTAACTTTGGCGAGATGCTCGTTCGCCGCCGGGCCGGCCCACACCGAGGAAAGCGGCATCAAGTGGGCGAGATTCAATGTGTGAACGAGCGGCTGACGGACATTGGCATAGACATGGCCGGGCAACGAGCCGAGCCAGGCCTCGACCGCATTCACGCCTTCACGGATCGTGGCGAAGCCGAGGCCATTGACGACGCGCTCGACCGCGCGGAGTTTCTCCGCAGCGGCTTGATGGTCCTCGTCCCAAACCGTTACCGTCGTCGTCAGATAGCCGAACCCGACATGATCGCCGCCTAACGCCTGGATTGCGGCGTCGGCATCGAGCGCCTTGTTTTCGGCGTCGGTGTCAACGAGCGGGACGGGTTCGCTGGTCACCACCTCGCGCAGGATGGCCACGATCGATTTGCGCTTGGCAAACCACTGCCGCCGCAACCGCGTGAGCGTCCTGGTGGCCTCGGTCTTATCCAGCGGAATGAAGCGCGTCATCCAGCGGTAGGGGAAATCCTGATTGTTGAGCGCATCGAGAATTCCGGGCCGTGTGACATTCGGAAAACCGAGGATGGTGAGCGTGCGCAGATGGTGGTTGCCAAGCATCGGCTCCAATCCGCCAGTAAGCGGCGCATCGACCAGGATGCCGTCGAGATACATGGGTGTTTTTGGCGCGGCGACTGGATGGCGGCGGGTGGAGATCGTGCCGTGGAGGTAAGTCAGCGTCCCGGCATCATCGAGTGCGCGTATTTCGGGCATGAAGCCCGACAGGAGATCCAGCACGCGGCCGGTCTCGTCCCGGAACCGCGTCAGTTCCTGGCGCCACTCTCTCTCGCCTCCTGAATGATGCGAGTCGACCAGAGCGCTTTGCGCCCGCGCCTGGCTGTCTGGCGGCGGGATGAACGTCAGCGTTAGGTGATAGCGGCTCTCGTAGTGCGCGACCTTGCCTTGAAAGGCCGCGCGCCGTTCTTCATCCACCAGCCATGACGCAGCGTCGGGGAAACGCGAGCTTGGGTAGCCCAGCGCCTCGATGCGCTCGGCGTCGAAGAACAATGCCCAGCCGGAGCCGAGCCGTCTGAGCGCATTGTTGGCCCGCGCGCAGATGCCGATGAGTTCGGCTTCTGTTGCACTCTCGAGATCAGGCCCGCGAAATCCAAATGAGCGCTGGAAACTTCCGTCCTTGTTGAGCACGATGCCCGGTGCCACCAGTGCGGCCCAAGGCAGATGATCGGCAAGTCGGTCGGCCTTGCCCCGATATTCGGAAAGATTCAGCATGCGAGCCACCCCTTCAGGCGAAGATGGCGGACGAGCACGCTGGCGAAATCCGGGTCGCGGCGGGCCGCGAAGACAGCCACCGTGTGCGCGCAGATCCACAGCACCAATCCGGCAATCCACTGCTGCAAGCCAAGCCCGACGGCCGCGGCAACGGTGCCACTGAAGATGGCCACCGCTCGCGGCGCGCCGCCGAGCAGGATCGGTTCGGTCAGTGCGCGGTGAACCGGAACCTCAAAGCCCTCGATATGGTGCTCTCCGGCCAACATCAGACGAGTGCCCCGCCGCCAAAGGAGAAGAAGGAGAGGAAGAAGCTCGATGCGGCAAAGGCGATCGACAGGCCGAAGACAATCTGGATGAGCCGACGGAACCCACCTGCCGTGTCGCCGAAGGCGAGTGTCAGGCCGGTGGTAATGATGATGATGACCGCGATGATCTTGGCGACCGGCCCCTGCACAGATTCCAAGATCTGCTGCAGCGGCTGCTCCCAGGGCATTCCGGAGCCGGCGGCGTATGCCGGAAACGTGAGAAGAAACGCGAGCGTGGTGGCCCAGAGAAAGCGAAGCTTCTTGCGCATGAAGTGACCTTTCAGAGTTGCTGGAGTTGCGGAAGCGTGAGCTGGGTGACGGCGTAGTCGCCACTGCCGTCGAGGCCAGTGACCTCGGCGATCGTCTCGATGCGGCGCGAGGATCCGCGGCCGGCGATGAAGACGATCAGGTCTATCGCCTCGGCGATGAGCCGGCGGGGAACGGTGACCACGGCTTCCTGTGCGAGCTGCTCGATGCGGTAGAGGGCGGACCGCGCCGAGTTCGCGTGAACGGTGGCGATGCCGCCTGGGTGACCAGTGTTCCATGCCTTCAGCATGTCGAGCGCTTCCGCGCCTCTGATCTCGCCGACGATGATGCGATCGGGTCTGAGGCGCAGTGTCGAACGCACGAGATCGGCGAGCGTGACAGAACCACGCCTGGTCCTCAGCGCAACGCAGTCTTTTGCTGCGCATTGAAGTTCGCGCGTATCCTCGATCAGGATCACCCGCTCGTGGCAGTCGGCGACCACGGCCAGCAGCGCATTGGCAAGGGTTGTCTTGCCCGATGAAGTGCCGCCCGCGACCAGGATGTTGCGCTGCTCGCGGACGGCTTTCTTCAACGCATCAGCCTGCAGCGGCAGCATGACCCCGTCGGCGACATAATCGGCTAGGCTGTAGAGCTTTGCGGCGGGCTTGCGAATGGCAAAGCATGGCGCCAACACCACAGGTGGCAGGAGGCCTTCGAACCGCTCGCCCGAGGGCAGTTCGGCGCTTACGATCGGATTATCCGCATGCGCTTCGGCGCGCACGTGGGAAGCGACGAGGCGGACAATGCGCTCCGCCTCGGTAGGATGGATGTGCACGCCTGTGTCGACCAAGCCTTCCCCGAGCCGATCGATGCGCAGTGCTCCGTCGGGATTGACCATCACCTCGATGATCGATGGGTCTGAAAGCGCTTTGGTGATCGCCGGGCCCATGGCGGTGCGCAGCATGGCGCGGCGGCGATGATCGGCTTCCGGATGAGAGTTCACCCTTCCTCTCCCCCGCCATTGTCTTTGCCAAGCGACCGCTTCCCGGAAGCGATCTGCCGGCCGACCTGCTCGACAAATTTGTCGAAGCGCTCCTGGCCGATGGCCTGCGTTACCCTGTCCGGGGCCGGCGTGTGGGCGTGAAGCGTGATCGAGAAGCGGATGAAGAGCGCCAGGCTCTCCATCGTCATCTCGGCGTCGCGCCTGACATGAGCGAGGTCGCGAGAAAGACGGTCGAGCCTTACCCCGTAGCGTTGGTCGAGCTCGTTCTTGCCACGCCGCTCGATGAAGGCTTCTACTGCCTTGGCGACGATCGCCGATTTGGTGGTCGAAGGATCACGACTGAGTTTGTCCAGCTTCTCGCTTAACTCAAACTCAAGCAGAAACTGGTGACGAATGCGGCGGGGCTTCATGTGGCTTGTTCCAACAGCCAGCGCTACGCGCCGGCGACGGGAACAAGCATCCTCCAGATGCCCAAAAACGCTTATCGCCCTTACCTACGCTGAGGTACGCCGTCAGGAAGCAGCGTTCAGAAGCCGGGCACGATGTCCTTGTCGTCGCCCCTTCCTTCATTGAGGCCGTAGACCCGGGCCGCCGTCGAAGTCCGATCCATGACACGTTTGTCGGCGACCGGCTCGCTATCATCGTCAACAGACTTGAAGAGATCGTCCTGCTCAGCTTCTTGAGAAAGCACGATTTGATGTTCCGGTAGAGCTGGATGGCGCTGCTGCTGGACGCCGCCCTCGTCCCCGATCGCCGCGTCGGCAATTTCGTCGCCTGCAGCCAGACGACCGTCAACGCTGCGCACCCGTCCAGTCCAGTCGTCCGTGCGGGAAGCCGGACGGTCTGCGTAAGGGCTGTCCCGCAGCACCGGGGAAGGTAGCACGCGTTCGGTAAAATTCCGGTCCTCATAATAGCGCAGCTTCTGGACGCGCAACGGCGGCAGCCCTGAAATCAGCACCAGCTCGTCGGTTTGGGGCAGCTGCATCACCTCGCCAGGAGTGAGCAGCGGTCGGGCCGTTTCCTGCCGGCTGACCATGACGTGCGACAGCCAGGGCGCCAGCCGGTGGCCGGCATAGTTGCGCATCGATCTAAGCTCCGTTGCGGTGCCGAGCGCATCCGAAATGCGCTTGGCGGTGCGTTCGTCATTGGAGGAAAAGGCAATACGCACGTGGCAGTTGTCGAGAATGGCACTGTTCTCGCCATAGGCCTTGGATATCTGGTTCAATGATTGCGCGATCAGGTATGCGCGAATGCCATAGCCGGCCATGAAGGCGAGCGCGGTCTCGAAGAAATCTAACCGCCCGAGCGCCGGGAATTCGTCGAGCATCATGAGGAGTCGATGTTTGCGACTCCTGCTTGGATCGCCCTCAAGGCGCTCGGTCAGGCGTCTGCCGATCTGGTTCAGGATCAGGCGCACCAAGGGCTTGGTGCGCGAGATGTCCGACGGCGGCACGACCAGGTAGAGCGATATCGGTCGCTCGGCATCCATGAGATCGACAATGCGCCAGTCGCAGGTCGATGTTGCCGCCGCGACCGTCGGGTCGCGATAGAGCCCGAGAAATGACATGGCGGTCGACAAAACACCAGAACGCTCGTTTTCCGATTTGTTCAGCAGCTCACGTGCCGCCGAGGCCACGACCGGATGGACCTCAGGCTTGTCGGGCGTGCCCAGGTGGTTGGTGGTCATCATCTGCTGCAGCGTCGCGGAAAAGGAACGTTGCGGGTCCGACAGGAAAGTGGCGACGCGGGCAAGCGTCTTCTCCTCTTCGGCATAGAGCACGTGCAAAACGGCGCCGACGAGGAGGGAATGACTTGTCTTTTCCCAGTGATTCCGGCGGTCCAGCGCGCCTTCCGGATCTACCAGGATGTCGGCGATGTTCTGAACATCGCGGACCTCTTGTGGACCCTTTCGTACCTCAAGCAGCGGGTTATAGCGCGCCGACCTAGGATCAGTTGGATTGAATAGAAGGCAATAGGAGAATTTCGACCGCCAGCCGGAGGTCAACTGCCAATTCTCGCCCTTAATATCATGAATGACCGCCGAACCGGTCCAGGACAGAAGAGTTGGAACAACCAGTCCGACGCCCTTGCCTGAACGTGTTGGGGCAAAGGCCATGACGTGCTCGGGCCCGTCATGTCGCAGATAGCGATCCTTCAGCTTGCCTAGGAAAACCCCGGCCGGCCGAAACAGCCCTGCCGTCACGATCTCCTGAGTCGTTGCCCACCTTGACGAGCCATAGGTCGTCACCGATCCGAGCTGTCGCGCGCGCCACAGCGAACCGCCGATGGCGGCGGCACAGCCCACGAACCCACTCGCGCCGGCGAGCGCACCGGCCTTATCGAAGACCTCGGGCGCATAGGCGTCAAAATGGTACCACCATTCAAACAGTTTCCACGGCTTGTAGATCGGCCAGCCAGCCGCAACAAACCACGGCGCGCCGAGTGGCGGCTGATGGCCCAGCATGTGCGCGCACCACTGCGTGGCCGTCCACACGCCGAGCATGACGATTGCGAATACGACGACGATCTGCCCAATCAGCAACTTCGTGGGCGTCATTGGCTTGCTCCGCTGTTTCGAACACCGGGGCAAGCATCGCGCGCCGCGATGTGAACTGAAATGCACACTACGCACGACCAGGTGCGATGAGGAGCAGCGCCGGGCTCGTCACAAGGATTAGCCGGAGCTATTAAGGCCTCGACGATAACGTCCGACTGCTCGTTCAGCCGAAGTGCATTTCTATCGAAGGGCCGTGACCATCATTCGACGGTAACCGATTTTGCGAGATTGCGCGGCTGGTCGACATCTTTGCCCATCAAGACCGCCGTGTGATACGCAAGAAGCTGTATCGGCAGCGCAAAGATCATTGGCGCGATAATCTCGTCGACTACCGGCAGCACGATCGTGTGCATCGTGTCGAGTTTCGAAGCAGCGGCCCCTTTCTCATCCGTGATGAGGATAATCCGACCGCCTCTGGCGGCCGCTTCCTGCATGTTCGAGACGGTCTTGTCGAAAAAGCGATCATGTGGCGCGATGACGATCACTGGCATGTTTTCGTCGACCAGTGCGAGCGGACCATGCTTCAATTCACCAGCCGCATATCCCTCGGCATGGATGTAGGATATCTCCTTGAGCTTCAGCGCACCTTCCATTGCCAGCGGGAAACTGGTGCCGCGGCCGATATACAGGACGTCATGAAATTTTGACAGTTCGCGCGATAGGAGCTCGACATCTGGCTTGATGCTGTTCAGGACCCGGCCCATGACGCCCGGCATTTCGGCAAGACTCGTGACGAGCGCCTTTGCCTCATCTTGCGTTGCCGTTCCACGGGCCCTGGCAGCGCCAATGGCGAGTGTGGCTAGAGCCACAAGCTGGCAGGTGAACGCCTTGGTGGAGGCAACGCCGATCTCCGGGCCGGCGAAGATCGGGAAGACGGCGTCGGCCTCCCGCGCGATGCTCGATTCCCGGCTGTTGACGACAGCGCCGGTCTTCAGCCCACGCGCCTTGCAGTATCTCAGGGATGCGAGCGTGTCGGCGGTTTCACCGGACTGCGAAATGAAGAGAGCCGCCGACTGCGGCGGCAACGGGATCTCCCGGTAGCGGAATTCGGACGCGACGTCGATTTCGACCGGCAGGCGCGCATAGCGCTCGAACCAGTATTTTGCGATAAGTCCAGCCAGATAGGCGGTGCCGCAAGCCGAGATCGCCAGGCTCGGGATGCCGGCGAAATCTATGCAAGACGTCGTGTCGGCGCGATTCCCTTCGAAGCTGGTGTGATAACCGAGCGCACGGGCGACAACCTCGGGCTGCTCATGAATTTCCTTCTCCATGAAATGGCGATACTTGCCCTTATCAGCCAGATATGCCCCGGCAAGGGAAGTCTGGCGCGGACGCTCGACGGGATGGCCATCGAAATTGAAGATGTCGACTCCTGTCTTGCCGATAACGGCCCAGTCGCCGTCGACGAGATACGTGACCGCATTTGTGAAGGGAGCAAGCGCGATCGCGTCGGAGCCCAGGAACATCTCGCCGACGCCATGACCGATCGCCAATGGGGGTCCATTGCGCGCCGCCATGATGGTGGACGGATCATCCTCAAAGAGAACAGCAAGCGCATAGGCACCCCTGACGCGCTTCAGCATGGCATGCATTGCCTCACCCCTCCCCATGCCCTCACGGCGGTATCGTGCCAAGAGATGTACGACAACCTCGGTGTCGGTATCGGTCTGGAACTCGGCGCCCGCCGCCGCGAGTTCATCCTTCAACTCGGCGAAATTCTCGATGATGCCGTTGTGAACCACGGCCACACCCTCCGCAATGTGCGGGTGCGCGTTGCGCTCGGTGGGTGCGCCGTGGGTCGCCCAACGCGTGTGTGCGATGCCGACGATCCCACTCAGCGGCTCTTCCTTCAACCTTCTCTCGAGGTTGACAAGCTTGCCCTTCGCGCGCCGGGAGTGCAGCGAGCCCTCGCAAATGGTGGCAAGGCCGGCTGAGTCATAGCCGCGATATTCGAGCCGCTTCAACGCGTCGACCAACCGCTCCGACACCGGCTGATGCCCGACAATGCCAACAATCCCGCACATGACTTCGTCTCCGAATTCTTCCCGGTAGCCTCAGTCGGCTCGAAGGGAACGCGCCAAGCGCTCAGCCTCCGTAGTAGAATTCTGCAAAACAGGTAAAATCGATTTTTGGGATAGCTGCCATCCAGCCAGCGGATAGGCGAGCATGTCTTTTGACATCCGGCGAGACGGATCGTTGATCTCGGCTCTGCAGGTCTCCTGACCTCAACTCACCCGTCTCGGAGAGTTAGTAAGCTGTCAAATTCGTCAGCGATTGGCGCAATTTGCGGCCATGTTCAGTGCTTTTTCGACCTTCGCGGCCGCGCAGATTGTCCCTGCAAGCTGTCCATCATGGGGACCGCCGCGTGTCGCGGAGAGGATGGCCCGGTGGCCGACTTAGTCGCGGAGTGTTCGGCGGTGCGGAGTTTCGGCCGCTGAAATTCAGCCGTGGCAACGTCGCCGAGTCGCCGACGCTGCCGCCGCAACCGCGCTGTGTCGATCTTAGACAAGGCCGAATGCCAGGCTCTGCCGATGGCCCTAAGGATCATTTGCATTGCTACCTTCCTCTGCTGCCCAGCGCATTCCCGTCGTCTGCGTCAGTCGATTTGGGATCGTGCATCAAAGATCGATGCCGATGCGAATCGGGTGGCTATCAGCCCCATTTTTCGCTGCCGATGCAAGCAGGCTCGGAGCACCTTGTCGAAGTCTTGCCCGGGCCGATCGAAGGCAGACCGCGTTCGTATAGCTGCGCAGGTCACGAGACGTTGGGCCCACTCCTTTGCCGACCGATGTTCCAAGAGATGCCCTCGCGCTGCACCAGGCCGGAAACCTCTTTGCCGACATGCCGCTCGAGAACCGGCCGCCATGGTACGAGCGTGAACTCTCGCGATTTCTCGATAACGGCGTATTTGCCGCTGGCGAGTTCAACTGACCGGCGGAGCGTGCCCTCTACGCGATGACCGGGCCGCGTTTCGGCATAGGACAGGCCAAGCTCTTCCGACAGTTGACCGGCAACACGGTTCAACTCCCGCTGGCGGAGGATCGAAACCATGTTGGCGCGATAGATGATCCGATCCTGCTCCTCATGAGCAAGGCCCTGCGCGATCAGCCACTGCTGCCGGCGGCTCCGCGCCTCCTGCACTTCACGGCCGAAGCCCGAATTGCGCAACCTCTCTGATGCCTCGGAGACAAGCTGGCTGTCGATCCAGGTCGCGCCGTCAAAGCCAACCTGCCGCTCCAGCGGCATCGATGAGAGCTTGTCGACCGTGACCGGCTGGGTCCTGGCCTGCTGGCGCTCGTAGGCGACGACACGATCGAGATGATCCGGCGCGATGATCCAGGTGCCGTCGGGCTCGCGCTCCACGCCCCCGATAGCGCGCCGGATTGCCTCCAGCCGGCGGACATGCGTATCGGCGAAGCGGTCGGTGGCGGCCGGATCGTGCTTCAGATGAATGTCGATGTTGTAGCGGCCGTCATGGGCAGCCGCGATTTCGACCACTGTGCGGTCAACCAGCCTGGGCTGTGTGTTCCTCGGCGTGACACGCACGATGCAGCCGTCGGGCGTCGGCTCTGTCGCCTCGCCCTTGCCGATGTCGATGTATCGGGTTTTGCCATCCACACCGTCGACGATGAGGTAATGCCGGTCGCTGAGCTCGTCGGCCAGCCCGCGCGCGACAACGCGGCCGACGACAGGGGCGGCCTGCTCGCCGGATCCATCGTGGATCACGCAGTCGGCGGCACTGCGGGCGATCCCCCTGCCCGTCAGTTCGCGATGCAAGGTCTTGATGATGTCGCCGCGTTCGCCGATGCGGCGCAGCGTCGCTTCAAGCCCGTCGTCGAGCCGCCAGCGGCGCGGGGCGATCTCTTCCGCCAGATGCATCCGCTCGAGCTTGCGCAGGCGCCCCTGGTGCAAGGTCTGTCGAAACGCGTCGCGGCTATCCAGCGAAACCAGCCCACTGTCGTCACGCAGCTGCAGCAGGCGGCGGTCGATGCTGGTGAAGCGTTCCTGCTGCATTTCCTGGCGCAGGCGATGCTCGATCTCGTGGTCGGTGCGCGGACCGAGATCGAGGCTGACCAGCTCGGCGGCGCGCTCGCGGATGCCGCTCGAGATGTATTCTCGCGCTATAACAAGATTCTCGCCGCGATCGTCCTTGCCACGCACGATGATGTGGGTGTGCGGATGGCCGGTATTGAAATGGTCCACGGCAACCCAGTCGAGCTTCGTGCCGAGATCCTCCTCCATCTGTGCCATGAGCCGCCGCGTCAGTGGCTTGAGGTCGTCAAATTCGATGCCGTCCTCGGGTGCGACGATGAAGCGGAATTGATGGCGATCGCCATCGGCACGATCGAGGAAGTCCTTGCCAGCGACGCAATCGCTGTCGGCGCCGTAGAGCTGGCCAGGCGCGCCGTCCCGGGTGACGCCGTCGCGCTGGATGTAGCGCAGATGCGCACGCGCCCCGTCCGCGCTCTTGCCGGCCAGCTTGACGACACGCGCCTTGACGACGACCCGGCGCTGGCGGAAGGCTGCATGGCGATCGCGTGATTTCAGCAGCGCGGCCGTCGCCCCACCCCGGCCTATCCTGCTGCCCGCGAAGCGCCCACCACGCTGGGGCCGGCCACCAGCTCGGTTGATCGCCGCCCGCACCTGGCCGGCAAAGCGTTTGCCGGCCTTCGAACCACGGGAGCCAATCTTCCCGAGCTTCGGTCTGAACTCGTCATCCCTCATGCTTGGCCTGCGCCTGGAACAGAGTCGAATCAGCCATTTGCGCTCCGAAGTTCTCCTGACGCTGGAGGGTGCCTCCGGCAAAAATGATGTGCAGACAGACACTTCGCCGGCCCTGGGAGGCGGTGCCTTTATCTTGCCTTCCGCGCCCCACCCCTTTGGACGCGTCCGGCCCCCCATTGCTAGCGTTCCGGCTCTTTGACATGTGCGACATCCCTCCCCAGCGGCACGAAGAGATCGCCGTTTCGCGCAAAAGCGCGACCACCATTTTGCGGGAAAAACAGCGAGCGCCCCGAGGGTGCATCTTGCCTGTCCGGAGCGACAGATTTGCCCTTGAACTGCTCGATGTCGGTTCGCGAAACTCCGGCAGCCCGGAGCTGCTTGAGGTAGTCGACGGTCTCTTTCGGCAGCGGCGTGCCGCGCTTCAGATGCGCCTGGTAGCGCTCGGGTCCGGCGTTGTAAGCGGCAAACAGCCCGGGGAACCCGAAGCGGTCATACATGGCGCGGAGATAGGCAGTGCCGGCCAGAATGTTGTCGTGCGGATCGTGGGGATCGGCGCCCAGTCCGTATTGCGCGCGCATGTCCTGATAGGTTTCCGGCATCACCTGCATGAGGCCCATGGCACCGGCGCGCGAGGTGATCGGCCGGCCGTGGAGCATCGTCTTGCCGCCGCTTTCGGCATCGATCACCGCGTAGATCCAGGCCTCGGGAACACGGAAACGCTTGCTTGCTTCGGCAACGAAGTGCCGCCATTTTCCAAGCTGCGGACTATGGGAGATGGCGACCGGCTCAGCGCCGGTCGAGGCGGAACAGGCGCATGGCGCGACAGCGATCATGCCAAGCATCAGGAGGGCTACTCGGTCCATAGCGGCGCGAGCCTCCCGATGATGTTGGTGGCTCGGACCGGCCCGAAATAGCGGCTGTCGAAAGAGCGCGGTGCCTCGCCGTTCAGCACGAAGAATTCGTCGTCAGCGAGCGCGCGGCAGCCGCTCCACCAGGGCAGCGGACGGCCTTGGGTGTCGGTAACTAGCCGACGTGCGACGATCTTGCCGCCGATGATGATCGCCTCGTTGAAGGCGCAGACACGTTCGTGCGGCAGCGCGGCAATGTGCTTTACAAGGGGAACGCCGTTCGGGAGATAGCCGCGTTCGGCAGCGAGGCCGGCAATGGCATCCGGTGCGCCGGCGAGCACCAGGTCGCCGCGTGCTGGCGCTCCCGCCACGACGCGATAGAGGCCAACCGGCGCGCTCGCCGAGGCGTTCCAGATCAAGAAGGGCGATGGGTTTGCAAGGGGGCCGAAGGCAACCAGGCCAAGGGCAATCGCGGTCGCGGCGATCGCCTTTGTCGCCCGAGCACGGCGCAGGCGGCTGCCGGTCAGACCGATGGAAGGAGGCCGGCTCATGAACGGCCTCCATCGTTGGAATGGGTCTGGTTATGGCGGCCTTTCGACCAGTCGTCGAGCTCGTCGATGTGGTAGCGGACGTAGCGGCCATGCTTGCGGAATTTCGGGCCGCCGCCCTTGAGCCGCATCTTTTCCAGCGTGCGCTGGGAGAGCCCTATGTAGAAGGCGGCTTGGGCTGTGTTGAGAAACGGACTGCCCTTTTTGGCGCGGGCGGCGCGTTCGTTTTCGTTGTCCATGATGATCCTCGTTTGGCTTGCGAGCGAGACGAGGATGGGGGGGCGAGGTCGTCTTGGGGACGGGCGAAGAGTTGGGGGCGAGTTTTCGCCGCTCTGTGGCAAGAGCCCCGCGCCGGCTGCGGCGCGGGGCTCCGATGAGCCCGATCAGTCGGCCGGGTTCCAGATGATGGCGTAGGTGTCGTCATCGTCCTGGCCGGCGGCGCGGCCCAGATTGGCGTAGAGCTTGCGCGGTCCGAACTCCGGCGCGGCAATCGACAGGCTCACATAATCCTTGCCGGAGGTCTCGCCGGTGCGGATCCAGCCGGCGCCAACTTCGACCCCTTGCGTCAGCACCCTGTAGTCGGGATGGTTGTCGGCGCTCTTGGCCTGGTTGGGGATGATGTCGATGTCGGCGCGGACGCTGAGGGTCTTGAGCTGGCCCTTGTAGGCGCCGTTTTCCTGCTTGTTGACGTAACCGATCGCGGTCATTTCGAAGTCTCCTTTTGCTGTCGCCGGGGACCATCCCCTGCGATGGCGGACCGTGATGGATGCGTCCGGAGCGCCTGAACCTGACAGGGCCGCAGCGCCAGCGGAGGACCCGAGCAGGCGGCTTTTTTGAAGCGGAGCGGCGCGAGGAAGCCGCCGCAGGCGGCGGGGAAAAAAGCTGCTGGCGAGGGTTTCGGGCGGCCGGACCCGTCCATAGGTCGACAAGCCAGCCGCAGGGGATGGTCCTGGCAGGGAGCATGGAGATCGTGGCGAGCGCGGTCGCTGCAGCCAAGCCAAGCAGGAGAGGATTGCGGGACTGCGGCTGATGCCGCGCCATGCCGATCGAGATCGTGCCCCACGGGTCGGGCGCCAGGGCAGGCATCCGACGGGCTGAACGACCTGCGGGACCAAGGTGGTTTGCCGGGCTGGATTGTGCCGCTGGAAACGGGGGGCAAAGGTCACGAACATGCGGCCATTGCGACCGGGGTGCGATGCCGAGCGGCGGCCATCCTGGCAGCCGCCGCCCAGCTTGACGGGCTATTGGCAGTCGAACAGGGAGCGGACCCGTGCCCATTGATCGGCGGTGCGCAAGCCGCCTCGATCCGTGTAGCTTTCGACCGGGAATTTCATCCAGCGCGGCAGCCAGGCCTCGACCTTTTGCCTGCCGTTTTCGCCGGACAGAAAGTCGCGGATGATTGTCTTTTGCGTCTTCACCTTCTCAGCGACATTGCCGTCCGCGACATGCTTGCCGCCGATTTCGGCAAGCATCGAATTGGCAATTTCCCTGTCGCGCAACAGGTCGAAGAAGGCGTCGTCCGGTTGCCAGCAAGCGGCGGTGTCGACATTGAGATGATTGCCGAGCGCCTCGATGACGGCACTGCCGGCCTCAAGCGTCTCGGCCATGACGATGCCGAGAACGCGCATCACATCATCGTCGGACAGCGTCAGCAAATGCGCAAACAGGCTTGCCGTGCCGAAGTCGCCGCCATTGCGGCCAGCGACCGCGCCACCCTCGTCCGGTTCTCCAAGCAGCGCCAGGACCTCGCGCCGCTTATCCGTGAAGGCGGTTTCGGCCTTGCAGGCTGAAAGGCTTGCCGCCACGATTTCGTTGGCGGCGCGCTGCGGCTCGGTACGCACCTGCCACAGGCTTGAGCCGGCAATCGCATGTGCCACCATCAGGCGAAGGGCTGCGGCCGGACGGTCAAGGAGCGCCAAGCGCACGATGGCATGACGGTGCAGATCGACATAATTCTGCATCGGTCCAGTGACTTCGGGCCGCGAGGGTTTGTCCGGGGTCTCGGCCTCTGCGGCCTCGCCATTGGCTCGGGCGCGGCGGGCTTGCTTGTGCGACAGCCAGCCCTCGTGACACGCGACCTCGCCGCGATGCGAGACTGATATAAAGACCTTGCCGCCCTTCTTCTTCGGCGTCTTTTCGTGGTCCCATGCGTGAAAATGTTGACTCGGTTCGAGCACGATCACTTCGCTCCATCCGGCCTCAAGAAAGGCGTTGCGCGTGGCGGCTATCGCCTCATTCTGCTTGAGCCAGAACAGGTCGGCGTCGGCAAAATAGCTTTCCTCGCCGAACAGATCGGAGACGATCAGGCCGGGATAGTCCTCGATGGCGAACAGCGCCACCTTGGTCGAGATCGACTGGCCGCCGAACAGCCATTGCTTCAATTGCCAGCCGCGCGGCGCGCGGTTGTCGGGATCGGCAAAGAGCGCCAGCCAGTCCTTCTGCTGCGCCTTCGAGGCCATGGTGAGATGGCGCACCGTCTCGGCGTCGATTTCCTCGCGGCGATAGGCTTCGCGAATCCTGGGCAGAAGCTCGCCGAGCGCCAGAATCCGCTTCACCTGATGCTCGGTGAGGCCGAACGTGGCCGCGATATCGGCGATTGTGCGACCTTCCCTGATGAGGCGGGAAAAGGTTTCCCATTGCGAGACCTCGTCGGGATCGAGGCGGGCGATATTTTCAATCAGGGAGGCTTCGAGCGCGTCGGCGTCGTCGCCATCCTCCATGATGGCGCATGGCAGCGGCGCGGCCTTGCCGCGCTCGTCGGCAACGGTCTTGGCCGCGAAATAGCGTCGGCGCCCGGCGACGATCTCGAAGGTGTCGGGCGAGCCGTTGGGCCGCACCAGAAGCGGAACAAGGACGCCGCGCGCCCGCACCGAGGGCAGGATGTCGGCGATGTCGGGCGCGCGTTTGGAATGCCGCATGTTGGCGGCGGCGATGCTCAATTGGTCGATGGAAACGTGGGCAAGCTGCATGGTCTTTCTCCTTTGCTATGGCCGAAATTGCCTGACCGCGAGGCCGCTGGCCGAGCGGCGCGACGGTTTTGCGCCGGAGGGCGCTATTGTTCCGCCCGGTCGGACGGAAGCTCGGGAAGGGAAAGCGAGAGGGCGGCGGCGGCCTGCCGCAAGAGCCCTTCGGCCTCGGTGATGTGGCCGCATAGGCGAGCGGCTTCGGCATAGACCGAGAGCGGAAACCGCGCCTTGAAATAAAGGTCGCGCTCGATGCCGAGGCCAAGCGGTCCCTTCACGGTTTGGAGCTCGGCAAGGCTGACGCTGCCGAGTTCGGGGAAGCCCAATCCGAGATCACAGAGGCCGAAGAGTGTATCGCCATCAGCATCGAGCTCGCTCAGGAGCCAGGTGGCGGCGCCCAGCGGATTGAACAGTTTCACGACCGGAACATGGTCGGCTTCGGTCTCGGCAGCGCCATTGGCGAGCAGAAGAAGGCGCAGTTCGTCAGTGATGAGGATCATTGCGGCGTTCCTTCAAAACGGTTCGTGATTGACGGCGGGTTGACCAACAGGCCGGTATTCAAGGGGTTTCCGCGCGGCCGCATCGCGCGCCGTCAGAAGCGCAAGGCTCTCGCGTAGGGCGACGAAGCGCGCTCATGCGGCGATCTCGGCATCCGCCTCGCCTTCCACGTCGGCATTGAAGCCGAGCAGGAGATCGGCGGCTTTCGAGGCATGGCTGGCGGCGCGGAAGATGGCGCGATTGTCCTCGCGCAGCACGCTCAGCCATGAGCCGATATAATCGGCATGGCGCACGGTCGGCTCGATGCCCATAGTGCTGCAGACGAAGGCTGCGCAGATTTCAGCGACCAGTTCCTCGCGCGCATAGGCCTTGGAGCCGAACGAGCCGGAGAGGTCGCGCGCAAGGCGCGTCGGGTGGCCGGTCCAGTGGCCAAGCTCGTGAAAGCAGGTCCGGTAATAGTTGATCTGCTGAAAGAAGGCCGGTTGCGGCGGCACCTGAATGAAGTCGCAGTCCGGCATGTAGAAAGCGCGATCGCCGCCGATGCGGACATCAGCGCCGGTTGCACGAATGAGCGCCTCGGCCTGCGGGATGATCTGGCGCTGCGGCAGCGGTTCGGCGGCGGCATGGAGATGTCCGGGCAGGTTCTCGCACTGCGCGACGTTGAAGACGGTGAAGCGCTTCAGGAAGGGCACCGCCTGTGGTTCGTCGCCATCGACCTTGGCGCGTTCCTTTTCGTTTTGCGGAACAAAGCGGTCGGCGTGAACGATGGTCGTGCCGCGCTCGCCTTTCCTGACATTGCCGCCAAGGGCAAGCGCCTGCCGGAAGGTCAGCCAGTTCTGGCAGGCATAGCTGCGCTCGATGACCGCGCCCCACAGGATCAGGATATTGATGCCGGAATAGCGGCGCTCGGTGGCCGCATTCCTGGGCAGGCCGAGGCCTGCCTTTGCGTTTCCCCAGGGCTTGACCCATGGCACGATGCCGCGCTCGAGCTCGGCAATGATGCGGTCCGTGATCTCTTGATAAAGGCTGGCGCCTGCGCGCCCGCCCCTGCTTGCGCCAGCCTTTCGGCTGCCGGAACGTTTGTTGGTTGAACGCATGCCCTGGTCCTCCGCTCGCCAAATCGCGCCCTCCCCCGGAAGCGGGGTGGGCGGCGAAAACGACCGGAAAGGCCCGCCGTGAAAGGCGGACCGCATCCGAAGGACCGGAACGCAGAGGAGGACCCGAAGCGCAGCGAAGGGTTGCGGGATGCCGCGGCGGGCCTAGAAGGGAGAGCCGCCCACCGCGCGCACCCGGGGACGGCCTAAAAGACAGACCACGCCGGCCGATCGGCCGGCGGCCGTGCGCAGCCGAAAGGCGGCCCAAGCCAGGGGGCGAAGCCGGATGGCCGAGACCGCCTGAGCCTTGCGAAGAAAAGCGGGCTCGGTGCACGAGCACCCGGCGCGCGCCTTCAGGCGCGCGGGATTCAGGACTGGTGGTCGGCACCGCAGCTGATGTGATACCATCGATCCTTGCGCCTGGACGCGTGGATATGGTCGACGCCGCAGAGCCGTGAATTTCCACCTCTCGGCGCCCCTTGCCGCGTAACGGGGAGAGCGTCCAGGAGCGAGATCGCGGCCGCCGGAATCTTGGGTGATAGCCGCACGCCGGGAGACGGCGCCATGTCCGGCGTCGCGCTCGCGCCCCGCGTTCCGGTCTGGTCAAGAAGCCAACCGCGAAGAAGGCGCTCAGGAGCACATCAAAACCCCAGCTCCCAAAGACGATCCCGAGACCCTCGGTCAGAACGGCACTTTTGCAGCTGTCGAAGATTTGCCTAGGCGCGGGCATCAGCAATGGAGCGTTGCAGTCGGGCCATCCCCACTTCCCCTGGGATTACTTCGTCGCCGACCACCAACGCCGGTGTGCCCTCGATATACAGATCTTTGGCGAGTGCGAAATTGCGTGTGATGGCATTTGCGATGGCTGGGTCTTGCATGTCCCGCTTCAGCTGCTCGAGATCGAGGCCCACCCGCTCTGCAACGGCTAAGGTGGTGCGCTGGTTGAGGAAGCCGGGGAAAGCCATGAGGGCGAGATGGAACGCCTGATACTTCCCCTGTTTGTACGACGCGAGCGCTGCGCGCGCTGCAAATTTGGATGCTGGCCCCAGGACTGGGAGTTCCTTGAACACAAGCTTCACATTGGGATCATTGCTGAGGGCCTCCTGTAGATCGAGAGCTGCCGCCCGGCAAACGCCGCAGTTGTAGTCGAAGAACGAGACCACAGCGATATCGCCATCCGGATTGCCCGCAATTGGCGAGGCTGGGTCGTTGAGGAGGGCGTCGCGCCGCTGTGGAATGCGTATGCGCAAGTCAGCCGCTATCAGGCGTTGGTCCTCCACACATTGCAGGTCCTCGGCCGTATCCAGATGTTGTTTCAGCGCTCCCAGCGCGAACAAAGCTAGGGCCAACAAAGCGATTACTGTGACAAGGGCGGCATTCAGCCTGGACATGGGTGGGCTCCAATCAAACATGAACGGCAGGACGCCCGCGGCGCCGGCACCCCCGGCACGTTGCGGCGCTTCTCCCGTCGCGGCTCTCCGGTCAAGCGCCGCACCCCCCGTGCCGCAATTCCCGTGCCATCGCCGCCCGCAGCAGGAGCTCACGCAGCGCTGCGCCGCGGAAAGCGTGGGCCATCGTGCATTGAAGATCACTGTGGCTCACAGCTGACTTCGTAGGCTGGGTGGCCTCGCTCGACGGGCGCACCATAAGATGGCGCAACCGGCGGCGGTTTCGCGACATAAGGTCGGGAACCGTTCAAACAACTGGCGGGGATTTGTCGGCGCTTCCTGTGCACTTTGCAGAAAATAGGTCTGTGAAATTTCACAGAGCGCGGCCACAAAACTCGAACTGTAGCCGAGTCCTCCACTGTGGCTCGCTTTGCAAGCGCTAGTTCATCTCCGGCCCGGGGAGCCACTTAATCCAGAAATGTCTTGAAACCCAAGGATTGCCCGGGTTTCCGCTTCCCCAGAGATACACCGCGCGATACACTGCGGGGTAACCGCCCGCATTGCGTACCATGCGAAGGCAGACCTTCAACACATCTGGGCAATCCTCGCTGGTACCGGATGCCGCCTCGCCGAGGTCTCAGGTCTTCGCGTTGCGGACGTGCATGTTGACCACGTCGTCCCGCACATCACGGTTGAGTGGCACGATGACCGCCGCATTAAGAATGCCGTATCGCGGCGGAATGTGCCGTTGAGAGGTCGCGCGCTGGAGGCCGCAAAGGAAGCCGTCAAGGCTGCCGGCAGCGCAACGATGCTCTTTCCGACCTACGGGCGTCCCAAAGGCGCCTCCTCAGCATCTGCTGCCTTGGGCAAGCACGTTCGGGCCTGCGTGACGGACCCAAAGGCTACCACCCACTCGCTTCGCCACCTCATGAAAGACCGACTACGCTTGGCCGGCGTCACAAAGTCGGACCAAGACATTGTTCTGGGTCACTCATCGGGCAGCGTTGGTGAGGACTTATGGGGCGACGAGGCGCGGCTTGAGGTTGCGAGACGGGCGCTTGAGAAGGCACTAATCTGACGGAACTTTCAGCGCATGACTTTGCTGGTCTCAGCGATGATTTTGGGGTTCTGCCCAATCGCAATCGTGTAACTGAAGCGCGCCACACCTTTTGCCTGCTTGTGCCTTGGCAGGCTGCGGACGACCCAGTCATAAGTGCCCGACACCATGCATCGCTCATTGGCACAGGTGACTATGACGCTCTCGTCGTGGAGATTGTATCCCCGTTCCGGCCATCGTTGGAAATAGCTTCTCTTGTCGGCGATGATCGAGCTTAGGTCCGTTGGCTTTCCGTAATAATCGACGATGCCAGCATACGAATTTTGAACCTGAGCGATCGCCAAATCTGCGTTGTCGCCATGGTGCTCGATGAGCCCCTTGATAAATGCTACCGCCGCGCTCTCTAGCTGCCGCTCGTCTGCGCTGGCTTCAGCGGGGGCCGGACTGGGCGTTGGCGACACACGCGACGTGTCAACGGACGGCGGCGTGGTAGAAACGTTGGTTACGCGCAGTTCAGCCATCTCACTGGCGGAGAGATATCGCATATCAAACCTGTCGTAACTCAATGCTACGGCCATCAACTTGGGGTCAACGCCCATCTCGGACATGTAGGACATGATATCGGCAGTTACGGCTTGAACGTTGGCCACAGCCTCGTCGGTAGACATTCCGTTCTCTGGGGCGAAGGATGAGCGATGAACACCAATAGAGCCCGGGTCGGCAACACGGCGAACGCCACCCATGTAAGCTAACGAGCAAGCCGACGCGCACTGCAACTGTCGGACTTGAAGCGTATCAAGGCCGGCTGCCCGGATCAAACGTCCAAGCTGCATTGCACTTCCGATACTGCCGCCCGGCGAGTCGAATACGACCACCCTAGCCCCACTGCTTGTGACAGCGTGGCTAAACTCATTCAGAGGTTCGTTGACCCCAAATTCACCAGAGACGATGAGAAACGGAAGCTCGCCCGGCGACGATACCGGCTTGTATTCCAGAGCCTTAGCTGAACTTGATGTGGCGACAATAACTGACGCGACAGCGAGAAACTTCACAACCGAACGCATAACCCAACATCCAAACCCACCAACCTCAACTAAGAGCCACTTAAAGATCTATTTCAAGGGGCAACTGGACCGGGGCAACTGGCGATGAGAGAACTGGTTGAAATTCAATGTCTGTTGGGAACATTAAAACGATGTGTAACCTCTACAACCTCACCACTTCGCAAGAGGCCATCCGCCAGTGGACCGGTACCTTGCGGAACATCTTGGGCAACCTTGAGCCGTCCATTGACATCTATCCCAACTGGCCCGGCCCCGTGGTCCGAAACGCTCTCGAAGGGGGCGAGAGTTGGCCTATCTCCTGAGGGGAATGCCGTCACCTTCGGAGCGAGTGACAGGCAAAGCCGATTACGGGACCACCAACATTCGCAAGACCAACTACTTTCATTGGCAGCCGTATCCGGCACCGGACGACGCTTTGGTGATTGTCGAGAAGCCCGCCACGCAGATCAAGTTTCCGCTGGGCTCGACACCCGGTGACCAACTACGTTTGCTCTAGACAGTGCGGACGCCCAACCGATGAACAGCAGCCCTCAATCCTCGGAGTCGGCGATGCGCTTCCATTCGCCGTCGCCGGTCATAAATTGGCTAAGGCGGCTGATAATGCAAATCAGCTCGACGAGACGCACCGCATCGACATCGCGCGTATGCATCGTCGGACGGCGAGTGGCGATAAGCGCCTGTAGGTCAAGCCGCAGCCTTTGTTCGTTTGGAAAGACGTACCCGAACGCTTGATTCCAGTTATCCGCGCGAAGCACGATCGCCATCAGGTCGCCAAGATCGAGATAAGAAAGCAACGCTTCATCCCGCTCGCCATTCGCCATCGCCGCCGCGCGAAGATCACGCGCCTTGTTACGGATTTCGCCCCCAACCCTCTGCTTGAACCACTGCGGTCCGCCCACCGCTTCCATCTTCTTCGAGATGAAGGACCGCAACGCGCGCTCAAAGAAGCCTATCGCGCTGAAGGCATCATTTCTGGGATTGGCCGACCGTATCTGAACGGACAGCCCCGCAACGTCCAGCAGCGCGACGGACCTACCAGCTTCCGAAGCGCCGGCCGCGAAACCGCTCTCTATGACAACCTCGATCGCACCAGTTGACGTGGTCTCGATCAGACCCGGGTCAACCTTGGCTTCGCGGTAGTGTCGTTGGCGCATTTCTGGATCGCTCCAGAAGCGGTTTGGCAGATCAGACCGCGTGTGCCAGTTGCCGAATAGCTCCTCATAGGCTGTGAAGCTTGATCTCGCCGCGAAGCCAAGCACGTCTCCAGCACCAGCCAGTGCGGAGAGCTTCAACCGGGTTGTCTGCAGCCCAGCGGACAGAGTTTCCGCTCCCAGAGCGCTCAGACGCAAGCGGCCTACCTCAGCCGAGAGGCTCAAGACGCCAGTAGCGGCCCGCTGGATTAGCTCGATTTCTTTGTTTGGCGTGCCAGTCGGCATGTGCACCGCGAGCGTACCCGTGCTAGCGAGTTGGCTTGCCCACTGGGTGGCGCGCGCAATCAATGCCATGCCAGGCGATGCCTGAAGCTCGGCAATGGTCGGCGATAGGGTCGATCCCCTTGCCTGCAGCTCGGCGAAGGTCTGCGATAGGGCCGATCCCTTTGCCTGAAGCTCGGCAATGGTCGGCGAGAACGGCGACACCTCCAGCCCGCTGATCGCCTTCGACAGGGTCGATTCCGGAAGGTTGCTGATGGCCGTTGAGAGGGTCGACAGCTCTAGCCCGCGACTCAGTCGATCGAGCGGCCCATCACTTTGGCCCGTGGCGATGTCGGATAAGCTCTTGAATTTGTCCATCGTCTTCACGCTAACGGTTGTTTGGTTCCGGCAAGTCTTTGAGCTGACCCAACGTATCATAGCGCCGTATGCGCTGAGTCGACAGTTCCCTTTGCATGAGGTCACGAGGCAGCGGGTTCACCGCTCATCCCTCCAGATGACTCGGCGCACCACTCTGATGCGGAGCGCCAAATTTCTGACGGAAAAATGTGAGCCCAGCATCGACCTGATGCAGTCTTTGGGTTTCCCTGGCGGGGTGGTCGGATCTATATGTACTTGGACGTAATGATCCGCCAGAGCATTGCTGTTGTCAGCCTCTTCGATCTTGCGCGCCGCGTTCTCACCGCTTTCTTGGTTGTCGGCACGTTCCGCTTATCGTCGTAAAAGACGATATTTCGGTCAAAGAAGGGCTTCAACATCGGATCGGCTCTGATAGCGCCAGTGATGTCTGCCAGCCAACCATGCCGAACTCCTTCGTAGGCGAGCAACCAGTCGGGACCGTCGGCTGATACGGCCTTCACCCGGCGCTCCCAATCCCGGATTGGAGCCTCCGGAGCAAGTCCGCGAGATGCCATGTCGAGAATGAGCAAGCAGATCGCTGGACATTCGATCTTCGCAAGAAGAGCAGCTTGGGCGCCCAACTGCAGCGGCAGTGCCAAGCCCTTCATGAGGAAGATCGCCCATGCAACTTCATAGTGCTCGCCGCGCTCCAAGCCGCCTTTTATAATCGACGTCAAGCGCTTGGTGATGAGACTTTCGTGTATCGTCCGCCCCTCATGGCGCATGTTGATCAGAAGCGCTGACACTAGGTCGATGTTTCTCGGATCGACCATCAGGGCTCGCATCAGGAAACTTTGCAGGTATAACGCGTCGGGCACCTTGATTTCAGAACCCTGTATCAACGACAGCGCGTAGCGAAGAGGTCGATCTACAGGGTTTTGTTTTTGTAGATCGAGAGCGACCTCACAGAAGTTTTGCAAAGCAATGCCGGACAGCTCGGGGCCTATTCGCGCCGCCACCTGGAGGGTGTGAACCCAAGGTGTTCCAACGTTGTCGACTATCCCGATAACTGTAAGCGCTGTTCTGGTGGCACCTTTCGCGCGTGGTCGTGAGGAACGATGTTCGGAGCCTTTGAGGGCTTCGACACATGACGATTTCAGAGCTTACGCTTAAATCCAGCAATCTTGAGCCCGCGCGCCGTTTCGAGGTGTTCACGGGTTCCGGTCGGCGGCGCGAATGGCTGCCGGAAGAGAAAGCCCGGATCGTGGCTGAAAGTTACGATGCCGGCGAGACCGTGAGTGCCGTGGCCCGGCGGTATGCATTGTCCCCGCAGCAGTTGTTCGCCTGGCGTCGGGCTGCTCGTGTGCCGTTGGCGGAAGCGCTGGCACCGGAACCGTTGTTCGTGCCGGCAGTGGTGCCGGCTCCGAAGCCGGAACCGACGGGGAAACAACAGCCACAACGCAAACGGAAAGCTGCCCGCGACGCCGGCGTTATCGAGTTGGAGATCGACGGCGTCGCCATGCGGGTCGGCCGTGGCGCCGACGCCAAGACGGTGGCGGCGGTGATCCGCGCGCTGAAGGCGACGTCGTGATCGGGCCGACGGGTGCGGTCAAGGTCATGGTGGCGACGAAGCCGGTCGACTTCCGCAAGGGTGCGGAGGGATTGGCGGCGCTGGTGCGAGAGACGATGGGGGCCGATCCGTTCAGCGGGGCCGTTTACGTCTTCCGGGCGAAGCGGACTGACCGGATCAAGCTGATCTTCTGGGACGGCACCGGCGTCTGCCTCTATGCCAAGCGCTTGGAGGACGGGGAGTTCCGCTGGCCAAAGGTTCAGGATGGCGTGATGCAGCTGACGGCGGCGCAGTTCTCGGCGCTGCTCGAAGGACTCGACTGGCGGCGCGTCCACGAGGCGCGCCGGACCCGTGTTCCAGCCCAGGCGGGCTGACCCGCGACCAAGTGAATCAGCCTGGATTCCGCTGTCGCGGGCTGTCGACGAATATGGTCTGATCCACTCATGGCGATGACGGCGGACCAGCTTCCCGACGATCCGGATGCGCTGAAGGCGATGGTGCTGGCGCGCGACGTCGAGAACGCCCGGTTGATCCAGATCATCAAGGAATTGCAGCGCCACCGCTTCGGCCGTCGTGCTGAGACGCTGCCGGAAGACCAGCTGCTGCTGGGACTTGAAGAAGCCGAGCAGATCGAGGCGGCCGGCGAGGAGGAGAACGAACAGGCTGCTCCCATGGAGCGTCAGGCGCGTGTCACCAAGCGTCGGGCGAACCGCGGTGCGTTGCCACCCCATCTGCCACGCACGGATATGGTGGTCGACATCGAGGACCATGCCTGCCCGTGCTGCCGCAATGACTTGCATCGGATCGGCGAGGACGTAAGCGAGCGGCTCGACATCGTTCCGGCGCAGCTGCGTGTGATCGTCGTGCGCCGACCCAAATATGCCTGCCGAGCCTGCGAAGACGTGATCGTTCAGGCTCCCGCGCCCGCCCGGCTGATCGAAGGCGGCCTGCCGACCGAGGCGACGGTTGCCCAGGTTCTGGTCTCCAAATATGCCGACCACCTGCCGCTGTATCGCCAGGCGCAGATCTACGCCCGGCAGGGCATCAATCTCGACCGCTCGACACTCGCCGACTGGGTTGGCCGTGCCGCCTGGCACCTGCGTCCGGTTCACGAACGGCTGCTGGCGAAGCTGAAGTCCTCGCCAAAGCTCTTCGCCGACGAGACCACGGCGCCGGTGCTCGATCCCGGTCGCGGCAAAACGAAGACCGGCCAGCTCTGGGCCTATGCCCGCGATGATCGGCCATGGGACGGAGCCGATCCGCGCGGCGTCGCCTATGTCTACGCGCCCGACCGCAAAGCTGAGCGTCCGATCGCTCATCTCGCGGGCTTCACAGGAATCCTGCAGGTGGACGGCTATGGCGGCTATCGCGTGCTCGCCGACAAGAGCGGCGTGACGCTCGCCTTCTGCTGGGCGCACGTGCGCCGGCGCTTCTACGAACTCGCCGCGGCCGGTCCCGCGCCAATCGCCTGCGAGGCGCTGAGACAGATCGCCGAACTTTATCGCATCGAAGACGACATCCGTGGACGATCGGCGGAGCAGCGTCGTGCCGTGCGCCAGGAAAAGAGCCTGCCGATCACCGTCGCTCTCGAGCCCTGGCTGCGCGAGAAGCTCGGGCTGATCAGCCAGAAGACCAAGCTCGCCGAGGCAATCCGCTACACGCTGTCGCGTTGGGAAGGCCTCTCGCGCTTCCTCGATGATGGCCGCATCGAGATCGATAGCAACACTGTTGAACGCTCGATCCGTCCTATCGCGCTAAACCGCAAGAATGCACTCTTTGCCGGATCGGACGGCGGCGCCGAGCACTGGGCCGTCGTCGCTTCGCTAATCGAAACCTGCAAACTCAACGGCGTCGAGCCCCTCGGCTATCTCGCCGATGTCCTCACCAGGATCGTCAATGGCCACCCGAACAGCCAGATCGACGACCTCTTGCCATGGGCCTACATCCAGGCTCACGAACTCAGCGCAGTGGCCTGAGAACATCGCTCTGATGTCCGCTGTCAAGGTTTGGAACGCAGAAGGTCGCCCGATCCGAGGAACGGCTGCTCATTCTGATGAGCGC